>JAFGFW010000122.1 GCA_016930875.1 Deltaproteobacteria bacterium
CTGGCTTTACCCTCTAAGAAAAAAGTTCAAAGAATTGCTTTGCTCTTAACTCTCACTGACTGATGGGATTACCGAATATTTACTGAAAAAAATATCATAACTGATTGATTTCAGACCTTTTGTCGTTTTGACTTTGGCATTCCCTGTAATGACTAGGTTTATGGCCGACCCTATTTAGGTTGAGCCAATTCTGCTGATAAATGTCTTCCCTATTAAAGCCCAGTATTTCGATAGTAATTCCGGTCCACAACGGCGGAAGCAATTTTCGGAGGTGCCTGGAAAGCATTGCGGCAGCTTTGCCCCCTCCGCAGGAAACAATTGTTGTAGCCGATGGTGACACAGACGGTTCCTGGCATGTGGCAAAAGAATTCGGTGCGCTGGTCTTGAGAACACCAACTCCTGGTGGGCCTGCTAGAGCCCGCAACATGGGCGCCCATAGGGCTAAGAGTGATATCCTTTTTTTTGTGGATGCAGACGTAACAATCCCTCAGGACGCTGTGAGTCGAGTAGCCGCCGCCTTTCAGTATGACCCGGACTTGGCTGCTGTTTTTGGATCATATGACGAGGAACCGTTTCAGACCAATTTCTTGTCCCAGTACAAAAATTTGTTTCACCACTACGTTCATCAGACTGCGAGAGAAGAAGCATCCACCTTTTGGGGCGCTTGCGGGGGCATTCGCCGTGAGGTCTTCTTTGCCATGAGCGGTTTTGACGAATGGTACCGCCGTCCATCCATCGAAGACATCGAACTGGGCTCCAGACTCAAAAAGGCCGGTTACAAGATTCGCCTATTAAAGGGCCTTCAAGTCAAACATCTGAAGCGTTGGACCATTTCTTCTCTTTTGAAAGCAGATTTTTTCTGTCGTGCTCTGCCCTGGACCAGCCTGATCATAAAGGAGGGCCGATTCATTAACGACCTCAACCTAAAAATCTCCAACCGGCTCAGCGTTATATCTGTATATATGCTTCTTTTAACCTCCTGCGGGGCGCTATACATCCCATGGCTTTTTGCCGCCGTCGTTTTTTTTATTCTGATGCTCATTGCGCTCAACTTGAATCTTTATCGCTTTTTTCATCACAAACGCGGCCTAAAGTTTGCCATAAAAACAATTCCATGGCACTGGTTCTATTTTTTTTACAGCGGCATGGCTTTTGCTATTGGTTTTGGCAAGTACCGAATTATGAAGTCAGGGTCGTCATGACGCGGTGTCGTGGTACTTCCAACAATCGACCACGAACGATCAACCACTGACAACATCATCTCGAACGTACTAGGCGCGGACTGTGGCGACGACGGCTGAACCGACTTTTCCAACTGATCAACCTCCGTCAGAACAGCCGTCAATGGATAACACCCGTGAACAATAAACCTGTTGTCATACTCGGAGCCGGTCCCGCAGGCCTCAGTGCGGCATATGAACTCGTTCAACGGGGGACCCGTCCTATTCTCCTTGAGAAAGCTGACAAGGTAGGAGGGATTGCTCGCACGGAGACTCATAAAGGGTATCGCTTTGACATAGGAGGTCACCGCTTTTTCACCAAGATCGAAAGGATTAACCAACTTTGGCGAGACATGCTGGGCAAGGATTTCCTCAGGGTCAAACGCATGTCGCGCATCTATTATCAGGGCCGTTTCTTCGACTATCCACTTCAGTTCTCCAATGCTTTGTCCAACCTTGGCATTATTCAGAGTTTTCTGATTATGCTAAGCTATCTCAAGGCGCAAGCGTGGCCATACGCCGAAGAGAAGACCTTTGAACAATGGGTGTCTAATCGTTTCGGCCAACGCCTCTATAAGACATTTTTTCAAACATACACCGAGAAAGTCTGGGGCATGCCTTGCCACCACATCGGAGCTGAGTGGGCCGCACAGCGGATCAAAGGTTTGTCTTTAATCGTGGCTGTTTCCAATGCACTACTCGGTATCCAAACAGCCAAAAGCTTGATCACTCAATTCGATTATCCGTTGCAGGGCCCCGGAATGATGTGGCAGCGTTTTCAACAAGCGATTGAGGCTCAGGGTGGTGACGTTCGGCTCAATTGTAAAGCAATTAACTTGAGGCGAAAAAATGGGTCCATAATAAGTGTCATTTGCGTGGAAGGACGCAAATCGGTGGAAATCCCCGTGGGACATCTCATCTCCAGCATACCCATAACCAGGCTCACTACCTTACTCGACCCGAAAATCCCGAACGAAGTATCTGGCGCTTCCGGCAACCTCTCTTATCGTGCCTTTATCATTGTCATGCTTATTGTTAACAAGAAGGAGCTATTCCCGGATCAGTGGATATATGTCCACAGTCCGGAGGCCACTGTGGGCCGGATTCAAAACTTCAAAAACTGGAGTGCGGCCATGGTTCCCGATTCCCAGAAGACGAGCGTGGGCATGGAATACTTCTGTAACGAGGGCGATCAGATCTGGACCATGTCAGACTCCGAGTTGACAGATATGGCATCTCAGGAATTGTCTCAACTGGGCCTGGCCGAAATTGATGATGTCATTGACAGCTATGTAGTGCGTCAGCCCAAGGCCTACCCAATTTACGACCACGAATATAGCAAACACCTTAAGGTGATCCGGGGTTTTCTCGGGACCATCGACAATCTCCAGACCATAGGGCGTAACGGAATGCACCGGTATAATAACATGGACCACTCCATGCTCACGGGCATCCTTGCAGCAGAAAATGTTCAAAGTGCAAATCACAACCTGTGGGAAGTGAACGAAGAGGAAGGATATCTTGAAGAAGATAAGGCAGCCGATGTGGGACAACTTGTCCGCGAAAGCGTTCTCACCCAAACATTTGCCAGAATGGACAAACTGGCCTTTGCCTCTGCGGTGGGGTCTGTTTCAGGACTGCTTCTTTTCTTGGCCACCATCTGGTTGGTTGTGAAGGGCGGCGATGTTATTGGGCCAAACCTCCAGCTTCTTTCCCAGTATTTTGTGGGCTACACTGTGACGGTGAAGGGGTCCTTTATTGCTTTTGGCTACAGTTTTGTCTGGGGCTTTCTTTTCGGTTGGCTTTTTGCGTATTTAAGAAACCTTTTTCTTGGCCTGTTCATCTATTGGGCAAAGAAGAAAGCGGAGTTATTGTCACTCAAGGATTTCTTTGATCACCTGTAATCCTTTTTTCGAAATGAGGGTAAAGTATCATGAAATCAAACAACGAGAGCAACAAAGCCGAACAGGAGAAGCTGTTCACTGGGACTCTTTGGTTGAATACAAAGGCCCTCGGACTTGTTCTGGGTCTTCTTTTTGGCTTCGCCACATTCATCGCAACAAACTGGCTTGTCATAAAGGATGGCGACGCGGTTGGGCCCCACTTAAGCCTCCTCGGCCAGTATTTCATTGGATATACCGTCTCATTCTCAGGAAGCTTCATCGGATTTGCTTACAGTTTTGCCTTGGGGACCCTGAGCGGGGCATTGGTCGGATGGATCTACAACAAAATTGTGGCGTTTAGGAAATGAGACATCGAAACAGCAAAAGTATACGTTCTCTCCGAAATCAAGCTGGGATGGATGGCACGAAAAAAAAAGAAGGAAACGACAAAATACTATTGGGAAGGTCGGCTAGATTTTAACATAGCGTGGAAAGACTATTCCTGGAAAACTTATGAGAAACACTCAGGCCGAACAAAATGAATGAGGAACAAGGCCAGCCAATCAGTGGACACGAAATAAAATTTGCCCTGAATAACAGCTCTGCGCATATCATGGTCCATTGGCTCCAACTGCGCTGTCATCCGGACCCTCAATTTCCAGCTGGCATTGTCTCAAGCATATACTATGACACAAAGGGCTGGCGCTTCCTTAGGGAAAAGGTAAATAGCGACTACCGAAAGACCAAGATCAGGCTGAGATGGTACTCAGATTTTCACAATAGGCAGCCAGATGATAAATCATACGTTGAAGCGAAGTTCAAGACCGGTGCGAGAAGGAAAAAGATCAGGGTGAAGACTGATTTTTCCGGGAAATGGCTCTCGTCTGTCAGCCTGGACGATCAGAGGCTCTTGAAAATTCCATACCTGTTGCGGTGCGAGGGTGTCATTATCCCCGAACAGGTTTTCCCTGCCTTTGGAATAACTTACAAGCGCCGAAGATTCGTGGAGCCGACGACCGGGGCACGGCTGTGCATTGACTACGATATCAGCTCACCAAGTGTCAACTCACAAATGCTACCGCGAGGCAACCCGTTTCCTCTGAAAAGCGCCGTGTTCGAAGTGAAAGGAAACATCAGCGAACTCCCCACGGTGTTGTACCAAATGGCGGCCATGGGATGCTCAAAACAATCCTTTTCCAAGTATAGTAATTGTTACAGACACAATACGGGGGCCGCGTTCTGAAAATCGGCTTTAAAAGGAACTATTGCAAATGGAACCAGATTGGGAAAAATGGATCACGACGCTGGGCGGCTTCGGCAGTCAAAAAATGGAAGATATTGGTTTGTTGGCCTTTTTTGCGGTCATGATCATATCATTACTGTCTTCGCTATTTGTCGCTTTTCTCTACAACAGATTTTACAGCAGTCGCGCCACAGGAAGCCAGGTCCATCGAGCCTTTCCGTTGCTTGGAATATCTGTTACGGCCATCTTTATCTGCATTCAGTTTTCATTACCTCTATCTCTGGGTTTGCTTGGCGCCCTATCAATTGTGCGTTTCCGTACACCCATCAAAGAGCCGGAAGAGATCGGTTTCATAATGTTGGTCATCGCCTCATCCCTTTGCTGTGCGACTTTCAACATGTTTTTTCTCGGCATCATCTTGACCGTGGCTGTGTTGGCTCTCCTTGTCTTGAAATCCAGCACGCGACTGATTAAGGGACGTTTGAATGATGGGATGTTAATCATCACGTTACCGGCAAAGGAAGCCCGGATCAAAAAGCAGAAAATACTTGACTTCCTCGAGCAAAAGCTTCCTAAAGGAAGAGTTGACAGCATTACGGAAAACGACGATGAATCGATCATATCATATAGTTTCATCAAGCTGGGAAAGAACACAATGTTGGAATTGCAGAGTGAACTCAACAAGCTTGCCAGTAAGGCAAAGTCCAACCTCTTCTTCAATCGTTCCGGCCAATTGTGATAAAGGAATTACTGGCAATCCATGCGGGAAACAACGCTCATACTTCTCGGTCTTCTTTTTCTTGTAATCGGAGGCTTTGCTCTGGAGCGCTCTGAGTGGTTCACAGCGTTGAAACAGGCCGTGCATGCCCGAGCTGTACCAACGGGTCTGTTAAACTATGGTCCCATGGGCAAGGTCATTAAACAATTAGCGCTGGTGAAGGCTGTTTCGAACGATTACTCTCGATTTCCCGCCTCAAAAGAGATTCAATATGACATAGAGACGACCATCTTTCAAAAAAAACGACATGTGGGAGAACTATTGTACGAAGTGAATCCGGGAGGAGAGAATGCCTTTCCCAGCAGTGTCGTAATCCACGAAGAAGACTTCAAACCCGGCTGGCCTCTCATATCAGTCGTAGTAGACGAGAATGCCCTTTACGACCCTGTCAGGGGAATTGTCAGTCACAAAATGGCTAGGGGCCGCCAATGGGAGCGACTGGCCTACGTTTCTTACTATGAAGACGGAAAGCTTATGTTTGCCACAAATGCGGGGTTGCGCCTCCACGGAGGACGGGAACGCGGACAGTTGGGAGCACAGAACAGTTACCGCCTGTATTTCCGTAAAGATTACGGGGAAAATCAGTTCAGGCCCGGCATCCTCTTCGGCCCGGACACAGAGCCACTAAAGCGACTCGTGATACATGCCGACCGTGCAGTCCCTTTCATCACCGGCCTTGCATTTGACATAGCTCGACAGATTGGCGCTGTCGTTCCGGAAATCAAACCAGTCATATTCTTCCTCAATGGAAAGTCCAATGGGGTTTTTTTCCTCTCTGAACACGTGGGCAAGAAGCAGTGGGAGTCACACTTTGGACATAACAATTTTGCCTTCTACCGTCACAAGAGTACATCGGACAAGGATAGCCTCGAACTCTACGAAAAACTGAAACGCTGGGCAACAGACCTCGAAGTTAGAATGACAATGAAAGAGGTTGATACGCATGTCGACCTAGACAACTTGTGTCGACACTTGTTTTCCTTTATGTTCTGCGGCACGACTGACTGGAGACAGGGTGTGGCCGCCCTCGACAAAAGCAAGCCCCATCCAAAATGGTTCTGGATTAACTGGGACATGGATCAAAGCTTCCTCAACTACTCATTGTACACTAGAAACAAAATCTATTGGGAACAAGAAGCCGTGGAAGTCATCACAACCTCCAGGCTGTTGTTTTGGCCAGGCGCCAAACCCAGGACGATCAATAAACGGGATACCCGGTCGGTATTGTTTATGCGTTTATGCGTTGAAAGCCCGGAGTTTCGACAGTATTTTGTGCGATTGGTCATGGATTTACTGAATCATCGGATCAGTGCTGATTTTCTCAAGTCCAGGATTGACTATTATGAGCAACTTGCACGGTCTTATGACGAGTCAGACAGGCCACTGAAGGCAGTTGAAATGCTTCGAGACTTTGTTGAACACCGGCCTGATTTCATGAGGAGACAGATGCAGCAATACTTCGGCACGGGCAAGGCATTTCTTGCCGAGGTGGCGGGACCTGCTGAAATTAAGTATGAAATAGATGGCTATCCCGAAAAAGGCGGCTACCGGGGTCACTATTATAAGGGCGAGCAAATTAATGTTGAAATTTTAAGTTCCCACAAAAAGAGCTTTTCTCATTGGCTTGTCAATGGCAAACAACTGACAAGCAGTCGCCTGCTATATCCGGTCCAGTCAGAGACGGTCGTAAAGCCGGTTCTAAAAAAACATTCGTGACCTATTGCTCACCAAGAAGTCTTGCCGCCTCTTTTGCAAAATAGGTAATAACCATATCCGCACCGGCCCTTTTAATACACGTCAGCGTCTCCAACATGGCATCTTCAGCATCAATCAGATTCTTTTCGCTAGCAGCAAGGATCATAGTGTATTCCCCGGAAACGTTGTAGGCGGCAACGGGAATAGTGAATTCTCGTTTGACACTACATATGATATCTAAACAGGTAAGAGCAGGCTTAACAATAACGATGTCTGCACCTTCTTCGATATCGAATCCCACCTCGCGGAGAGCCTCAACGCCGTTAGCAACGTCTATTTGGTGTGTGGAATGCTTGCCGATTTTGGGCTTGGATTTGGTGCCTTCCTTGAATGGCCCGTAAAACTTAGATGCGAATTTTGCGGAATACGGCATAGTAAGGGTTTGATGATAGTTGGAGTCATCCAAAGCAGTTCGAATAGCCTGAACCACACCGTCCATCATTCCTGAAGGTGCTAGAACGTCCGAACCCGCTTCCGCCAGTGACAAAGCTGTCTTCTCAATGATCTCTAACGTCAGATCATTATCAATTTGATCACCTCT
This sequence comes from Deltaproteobacteria bacterium, assembly GCA_016930875.1. Classification (NCBI taxonomy): domain Bacteria; kingdom Pseudomonadati; phylum Myxococcota; class Myxococcia; species Deltaproteobacteria bacterium. The sequence goes on from JAFGFW010000122.1 coordinate 7,421, forward strand.
TATAACGCCACAATGCCCGTCAATGGTATATTCACATAAACAGACGTCAGTAATTACCGTTAATTGAGGCAGAGCACTCTTAAGCTTTCGAACAGCCTTTTGTGTTGCTCCCTCCGGAGAATATGCCATCGAAGCATTTTTGTCCTTCTCTCTTTCTGATGGCAGACCGAATAGAAGTACGGCAGGGATTCCTAATCTGCTTACTTCCTTAGCCTCCTCGATCAGATAATCTCCAGACAAGAAATAACATCCCGGTATTTCTGACATTGGTGATTTTATGTTATCCTCACCGACAACGAACAAAGGATAGATCAGGTCATCCACCGAGAGCCTTGTCTCTCTGACCATTCTTCGTAACGTTTCCTTGTACCTTAGTCTTCTCAGTCTGTGGACCGGAAAAGCCATCCTACGCCTCCTCGTTCACGGGAAAAACTTTCCCCATAATATCTCTACGAATCTCTTCTTTGAACTCCACAATTCGCGGAATCTTATAATCGGCCAGTTTGTCCTTGCAATAGCTGATCACCTCGCTAACCCCGCAGTCAGGTTGAGCAATAACTATTGCCTTAATGATCTCCATCCCTCTTCTGTTTTCTACGCCAAAAACGAAAGCCTCTCTCACTTTGTGAAATGATACCAAAACATTTTCGATCTCAACAGGATCCACCTTCACACCTGCCGCATTTATCACCCTTTTTTTTCTGCCTGAAATGTACAGCCTTCCATCACCCGCCAGCATTCCGAGATCTCCGGTTCTGAAGTAGCCGTTGTGAAAAGCTTCTTCGTTCAGCTCTGATTCTTGTACATACCCCTTCGTGAGGGCGGGACTTCTTACCATGATTTCACCTGATTCCGTTGAAGGGAGTTCCTCACCTGTCTCCGACACTATTTTTACTTCCACATTCTTCAAAGGTTTGCCCAGAAAATGGACATCTTCCCCCAAGTCTTCCAGCTGGATACTAATCGTTCCGGCCTCAGAAGAACCGTATAATTGGCGTATTTTCATGCGAAATTTTTTCATAAAAGTGTTTTGCAGCCCCTCGGGCATGGGGGCACCTGTGGAAAGGCAAAACCTCACGGATGGAAGATGACAACCCTCATCTACAGCCTCAGACAACACACTGAAAACAAAGGGTGAACCAAACACTATCGTAACTTTCTCTTGGCGAATAAGATGAATCATCTTTCTTGCGGAAAATTGTCTCATAACGACCGCGGTTGCTCCCCTTGTGATAGGGAGAAACATACAATTCGCAAAACCATTCGCATGATAGAATGGTACGACACTCAGGAATCTGTCTTGATCTGTTACGCGGAGGGCCCCGGCGACATGTCCTGCGTTGTTAATCAGATTAGCCTGGGACCTGGACACTACTTTGGGCCTACCCGTAGATCCTGAAGTGGTGAGCCAAAGAACCTCTGAGTCTGGATCCGCCCTCTTGAACTGATCTCGCTCCCCTTCCGTCTTTAAAAAGTCTCCTTTATCCCTTCCACATCCCTCGAGTCTGTCGATCACAACTAGCCTTTCTTTTTCTATTTGACTCCGTATGCAACCCCATCGAAAAGCCAGATCGCTAGTTGTAATCACCGCGGAAATGCCATACTTATCCAAGAAGTACCGAAGTTCTATTTCCTTCAAATGGGTATTCAAAGGAATGGAAATGGCGCCAATCTGAACATTGGCAAAAAACGAAAAAACGAATTCAGCGCTATTGGGCAAAAAAAGGGCTATTTTTTCGCCCTCACGTATTCCCAGAGTGGTGGCTAAATGCCGAGCCAGATTCTCCTTTGACATGTTTAATTGAAGATACGTGTAGCTCCTTTGGCCGTCCACGACCGCCACGTGTTCAGGTCTCTCATGAGCTAACTGCCTGACAATATCTTCTATCAATCTACGCTACTCCCCACTCCCCATGTGTGCACTATCAAGGCGCGCTACGTCGCATTTCAATCTTGTGGTCGTCTTGCCCTTTGAAAAAGCCTTGAGCCATGTAGGCCTTGCAGAAGCATGGTTCACCGAGAGGATGCCTTGGAAATGCGCCCATCTATGTATGTCGAGAGCCTATCTAGGTCCGCAAGAACTTCCAGTTCCAGAAATTCGGATTCAATGGTAATATCGAACGCCTTTTCGAGTCCTACAACAAACTCGATGGCAGCCACGGAGTCAAAACCAAGGAGTTGATCCAGACTAGCACTTTCCTCAATCTCATCACCCGTCAGGTTGAGCTCTAACGTATCTACTAAAACACCCTTGATTTTCTGTCTAATATCGTCCCCTGAATTCATGTTTCTGAAACAATCCTCAAAATATAGGACTCTGGTTTGCGAACCTATTCCTACAGCCTAACCCAAAACTCCCATTGATCCGGGTGCTGCAATATCTGCGTCTCCAAGATTTCGACTAGCCGCCCGAGATTCGCAACCAAAAAGCTCTCTTCGTCTTTCATCTCTCTCATTGAGAAGGGTTCTTCAAAAATGATGGTGAAAGCTGCGCTATTGCCAATACATGCCATAGGAACAACGGGGCACCCGGCTACCTTCGCAAGCCTTAGAAAACCTGCTGGAAACCGGCATTTCCTCCCCAAGAAAGGGTACTCAATAGTCTTGTAGGAAAACGAGGGGGTATCGATGTGAATATTAACCAATCCGTTTTCCCGTAAGCGTTTAAAAATTTTTAAATTAAACCCTTTATCTTGGATGAAGACCTCGTCTTTTATCAGCGGCTTCAAAAAGTCCACATACCGCCGTTTCAAGAATCTCGCGCCTATTCTGCCAATGCAAGGATCATCGGGAACCCGGTTCCGAACACTCATCACGGGAAGGCCGATTTCACGGAGAAAACGTTTGGCTACTCTGCTGCAAAAACAATGCCCATCAACCAACATTGCCCCTTTTTTCGCGGACAGTGCCGCTTGAAGGTTTTCAAGGCCTATTATCCGGGAGTTTTCCAATAGGTCCTTCCTTTCGAGCCGGTTGAGAATAATATCATCTATAGCTCGACAAACATGATTACGAAGGAACCGCTTGGACGTTTTCTTAATCTCCTCACTTGTTCTCTTGTCTTGAAAAGCCAACCTCAGTGCTGCATGCAGGGAGGGAATTTTGGGAATACACAGTGCCTGGTAGAGGCAAGCCAGTGGTATGCCAAACAAGCGAATCAGCTTGACTGGAAAAAACATGGAAAGCCACCTAAAAGGAAAAAGATAAAACAGGAATAGAAGATCTTTAGAGGTAAAAAGGGGCGTAATAGGATGAACACCCGGCGTTTGCAGGCTTTGTCCAACGGTTCCTATTGACTTCTTGTCAGTCGTCTGCTCCAGGATTCCCTCCTCTACACCCCCAAAAAGCCAATCTCGCAACGCTTCTATGCTGGACTTTGGAGCCCCTCCCACTTTTGCGAGTATTCACTGTGTAGTTCATCTGTCTTCAACATGTCAACTCCATCTGTATGGAACATCTTCGGCTTTCACCGGGTTAATCAATGACTACCGGTAGAACCTGCGGCACAACTCCAGAGAAATTTCCCCAATCCGACGCTCGATCTTGTCATAAGGAACTTTTTTGTGATATTTTAATAAAATAATCATATGGTACTTGCATTCCCACTTTACATGTGCTTGAGTTTTTCAATCTTCAAATGACAATGTCGAATGTGATTTCTAAACAGCCCTTGCCATATTCTCATAAGCAGATCCTTAGAATCGGTATTGACGGCCGTAGCCTGCAAGGCAACCGCAGGGGTGACGGACGTTATATTTTTGAACTTTGTCAACAGCTGGACGAACGCCTGCCTAATGCCCGGTTTTTTGTTTACAGTTCCATTCCAGTGGACATGCCTGTTTTTTCCAATCGTTGGATCCTGAGGGCCGATCGCTCAATATTGTCAAGACTTCCTCGTCTCCTGTGGCTGAAGCTTCGTGGATCATATCTTTGCAGGAAAGACCATTTGGATATTTTCTGGGGGACAAACATATTCTTGCCTTACCTGCCTGGCACGGTAAGAAAGGCGGTTACCGTATATGACCTGAGTCTTCGAGTCGCACCTGAAACCATCGTGACGACCCATCTATGGCTGGGTCGTTTTTTTTTCCTCAGAGATGTCCGTAAGGCGGATATCGTCCTTACTGTTTCAGAGGGGACTTCGTGGCGACTTTCTGATCTTGTTGGATACCAACCAACTGCCATTTCCCCCGCAGTCGGCAAGAGTTTCAGACATCAGACTAAAGGTAAAATCGAAGCCTGTCTTGCGATCTACGGCATTTCTTATCCCTACATACTCAATGTAGCTGTGTGGGAACCGAGAAAGAATCTTGAACTGCTGGTCAAAACATTCATCATTATGAAAAGGGAAGGGTTGCTATCTGGCCATAAATTGGTTTTAGTCGGCAAGAAAGGCTGGAGATGCGAACGTATTGCGACAATGGTCGCAAGTGATAGCGGGAAAAACGTTGTTTCTCTCGGTTATGTTCCGGACGATCATCTGCCGCCTCTTTACGCGGGGGCAGACGTATTTGTTTTCCCATCCACTTATGAGGGTTTTGGAATGCCCGTCCTTGAGGCAAGGGCGTGCGGAGCTCGAGTTGTCGCTTCTGACATACCCGAACTGCGTGAGGCAGGAGGAGAGGACGCCGTCTACGTCAAACCCACTGAAGAAGGTATCCGTAACGGGCTCCTCACCGCACTAAAGCAAGCCCCACGAAATCCAGGCCAATTGGCCCTTCCAACATGGCAACAAAGCGGTATGATCCTTGCTAATGCCTTGTGCGGAAAAGAAGAGTGAATTCGTTCTTTCGTTGATGGAAATTCCAGGATCCTTGCTTATGAAGGCCGTCGTAGTCCATCACTGCAACTATCGAAAAAGTTCGAAAAGTGTAGTTCAGCCATGGGTAAATCTGTAGATTTGCCACAAACCAAAATCGTCTCCCTCTCGGTACCCGTGGGGGCCCATATCAACCACCTTGCGGTCGGCACCGCGCAAGGCTTTGTTGCCTCGGCCATATGCCTGCCCACAGGCATTCTGACGGCTGCCTTTCTCACCCGCCAACTCGGCCCCGTGGACTATGGTCTCCTAACCGTTGCCGCTACCATCGTTGTCTGGATTGAAACCACTATAACCATGGGCTTCAGCCGGACTGTTGTCAAATTCGTGGCCGAGACTGCGGGCTGGCAGTCAGCATCCACAAGGTTTCTGCAAGCCCAGCTTTTGGTCAGTCTCTTAGCAACCGTGCTTCTGGCAGTTGCTGCGCCAATCCTGGCTTCATGGTTGAGAGCATCTGAAATGTCCACCTATCTGAGGATCTATGCCTTGGGCATTCCCATCACTGCTCTGGGTGCAATTCATCAGTCGATCCTCATAGGCCGCGGACACTTCGGTCGCCGCGCCGTACTACCGGCTGCATACTGGCTGAGCCGAATGGTACTGGTCTTTTTGTTTGTTGGCCTGCGTCCGTCTGTCACTAATGCCATTCTGGCAAACATAGGTGCTGCTGTTGTTGTCCTGACCTGCGCACGCCGCTTTGTCAGTCCGGCCTTGCTGAAACATTCTGATTTTCCTTTTCGCAATCTATGGGACTATGCATGGCCTCTTTTTTTCTACACTGTGGGCATTAATCTGTTCAATGCTTTTGATATGCTTTTTGTAAAGGCCGTAGGTGGCATCCCCCAGGCAGCGGGGTTTTATGGAGCAGCAAAAAATCTTACTATTGTGCCGGCTCTGTTCGCCACATCATTCTCACCACTTCTGCTTGCAAAACTTGCCTATTTAAAGGCGGAAGACAACGGAGACGCTGCTCAAATCATGACCAGGCACACGATGCGTCTGGTGCTTTGCCTCTTGCCCTTCGCAGGGATGGCGGCTGGTGCGGCGCCAGAGGTGGTTACGGCAATCTACGGCGGGCCCTTCCTGCCTGCCGCCACGTTGCTGGCCTTTCTCATCTTCGCCGCCTTGGGACTAGCTATGATCACTGTAACTACTTCAACGCTAATCGCGGCGGGTCGGCCTGGCTTACCTGTCATGCTGACAGGACCATTCGTGGCAGTGGCGCCATTAGCACATTTCGTGCTCGTACCCCGGTTTGGTCCCATCGGAGCGGCCGCAACCACCACAGGTCTGGCATGGCTTGGGGCCGGCGCATGTATGCTGGCAGTTTGCAGGATATGGCATGTCGCGCCGTCTGCAGCAACATTGCTTCGCAGTCTCGTGGTCTGTGCAATGGCCTATACCCTTGCTGTCCTGTGGCCTTCCCCCGGAGTTCTTCTCCTTTTGAAGCTACCGGCGATCGGACTTGTCATTGTGATCGCTTTTCTGTTGCTGGGCGAGTTCAACACCAAGGAAATCGCCTTCACGCACTCAATGTTCCACCATGGACGGGGCTAGGATCAAACAAGATGGACCCAGCTGTTTCAGTTATCGTCTGCACCTTCAACCGAGCCCGAAGCATTAAGTCCACCATCAGGAGTCTACTGGCACAGGCTCTCTCCGATTCATACGAGATCATTGTTGTGGATAACGGCCCGACAAATGACACCTTTTCTGTCGTAAAAGGATTTCAACAGAAGGCCCGCACTCCTCTCTTGTATGTGCATGAGACCGAACAGGGCCTCTCGAGAGCGCGCAACCGCGGCCTTCGCTCAGCCAGAGGTGACATAGTGGCCTTCATCGATGACGATGCCCGGGCGGATCCGGCCTGGTTGGCGACGCTTACGGCAACTTTCCGCTCATCGGAAAATGTTGCTGCGGTGGGCGGCCGTATCAAACCGGCAAGGTTGGAAAAGCTGCCGTCATGGCTTCCAAGACGTCTCATTTCACACCTCAGCCTTCTTGACTATGGGAAAGACGTCATCAACCTCAGGTATCCGAACTATCCTTTTGGTACAAATATGGCCTTTCGACGTTCCGTTTTTGAAGAAGTCGGCTTGTTTGACCCATCGCTCGGTCGATCCGGAACCACGTCTTTTCAAACCGGCGAAGAAACCGATCTCTTCTCGCGCATTGAACTCGCCGGAAAGTCAGTTTACTACAACCCATCTGCGGTTGTTTACCACATTATCCATCCCCAAAGACTACGTCCGGTCTGGTTTTATCATCAGACCTACTGGATCGGCTTTTCTTCCGGCGTAATAGAAAAGAGATACAAGCCCGCCATATATGTCAAGTTGAACGTGCTGCTATCCGCGGTAATTATTGGGGCAGGTTGTTCGTGTTGGGGACTAACTCGACTCCTGAATCATCAAGTTCTGGACGTGTTTGCAAGGTGCGCAATACACAATCGTTGCGGTTACATCCGAGGAGTCTTGGATGAGTGGCTTCAAGATCACTCGGCAAGACGCGTCACGGAGCCCCGTAGACCGGCGAGGCAACAGATCTTGTGCCGGATTGCGGATCCGAATAAGATCAATAGAGGTCATAAAATGAATTAATATATCGCAGCTTTTCGTGTTCTTCCAAGGCCCGTTTTTTGTCTATCTTTTCGTATACCTTGACCAGTTTCATTCTCACCTGTCTTTGGCCGGAATTAATTGCCAGTGATTTTTCATAGGCCTCTAGCGCCCTTCTTACCTTCTTCTGACGAAGCATGATATCGCCTAACAGGTCGTACTTTTGAGCGGCAGCAAAAGAGTCCTCAGAAATTCTGTCGAGATAATAGACTGCCTTCCGGATATCTCCTTTGCCGTAATACTTGCCTGCAAGAGAAAGATTGGCAAAAGGCGAATAGTGTCCATCCGCCCGGGAAGACATCTCCCAGTATGTTATGGCTTCGTCTTTGCGCCCCATTGAATTGAGAATAATAGCATGGGTATTCTGATAGGCGGTCATATCACCTGAGCTGCGATCAGGAAGGAATTCTATGACAAAAAAGGCTGCGGCAATGCCGAGAAATACGCCAAGCCTCTTAAGGTCCCTTTTCTTAACATAACCAATGAGATCGTTTATTCCAATCACCGCGAAGGGGATCAAGATAATCAGCATTGGCAATCGAACCCGAACATTGGTAAAAAAAAGGACAAGGGTTGAAACGTAGACAAGGAATATTGCGCTTAGGGCTAGTAGTCTTCTGGAAACAAACATATTTAAGGCCATTCCGGCCATGCCAAAAGGGATAATCAACCATATGCCAGGGAACGGAATCTTGAAGAACGGCACAAACTGACTCATAAACCCTATGTGATAATGATCCCCCCTTTCAAGCCACGAGAAAAAGGCCAAGGCCTTTTTGCACTTCCTCCATACAAAGGCAACGGGTTGCTCCAAGATCGTCTTGATCACTTCACCCGTCCAGTAAGCCGAAGCTTCCCGAGAAGTTAATCTTTTCCCCACTCTCCTGCTCGCCTCGATGGTAAACTGTATGCCCTGCTCAAAGGGCGACGTTGTTGCAAAAGGGAGGGGATATGAATACTTAAGGTTGTTGCACATGAAAAGATTGAAACCGGACTGAGAGACCGTTGCCGAAGTCTCCCCAGCAACTATATAGTTCCTTATCATGAAAGGAGAGTTGGCTATGAACAAACCAATGCCATACAATACCAGCGTAGCCGCAAGTATCTTGAGGGAAAATTTGTCTTTGTAGTAGTTCCACGCAATGAGCAATGGAACAAGGGGAATGAGAACAACACAGTTCGGCCGGACATTTTGAACAAGGCCCAGGGCGATTCCGAGAACAACTGCCTTTATCATTGAGGGTCTGTTCAGGATTGCCACCAAAAAATAGACCATGGATGCAAACAGAAATACGGACAGCGATGTCTTCAAAGGCACGATACTGTAAAAAATAAACGGTTTGTAAAGACATGCGACCAGGCAGGCAAAGAGGCCGATTGTCCTGTTTGCCATCTCCTTGCCGATGAGGTAAACGAGATAACAGGTCAGTACGCCAAAAAAAATATTTGCGATTCTGATGTATAAGACATCCGGTGAAAATACCCTATAGATAAGCGCCATGAGATAGGCAGGGAGGGGGGCCATTTCGTAGACAGAGGAGGATTGAAAAGTGCCGTCGGCAATTTTTTCCGCCCAGGTATGATAGACCCTTTCATCCCACAAGAGGAAATCGAAATATATGCTCTCTTTTAGAGATAGAAGGGCTGTAATTCTTAGGGCGAGGGCGAGAAAAACCGTAGCTGATAGGAACAGATAGAAATATTTGTCAAGCAGGGAACCAGACGTCTCAGTAATTTTGGACATAGCACGAGCATTTCGTCCCTTTTTCTGCACTTACAGCATTTCTCATTTCTTTTTCGCATCATACATCTTGATTATCTCATCCGTAACATCCATTTCCTCATCAAAAAAGACTATCGATGTTTTTTCCAGAATAAGCTCATATTTCTTTTTCTTGCAGAACTCTTTGGCAATTTCCCTGATCTCTTCGAAATGGTTTCGTCTCAGTTCGGCATCCTTTTTCCTTAACTCCTCCTCCATGCTCCTCCCAAGACGCCTTATCTCCTTGATCGCTTGGTCAAGCTCATCTTTCTTTTCTTTCATGGCCGAAGAGGATGTGTCACTCTCACCTTCTTTTAACTCCTTTTCCATTTTCTGGACTTCGTCCTGTCTGGACTTAAGCACTGCCCTTTTGGCCTCCACGTCCATGAGAAACATGCCTCTTGCATCCTTGGCCGCCTTGGACTCCTGCATGATTTTTTGCACGTCAATCACGCCGATCTTCAAACGCCCCGCATGAGCCGGCTCCACCGCCATGAAAACAATAGCTACAAACAGCAAAACACCAACCAAGCAAAATCTCTTCATACTAACCTTCCTTTCTGATTCAATCATGTCAGTTGATCGTTGTTAGTGAAGTCCGTTCAATGACCAGATCCGGCGCACCCCGGATATTGGCTTCTGTGATCTTGTCTTTGTCGCACACAACAAAAATATCCGGCTGGACTACATCAGATTCTGAAAGGACGACATCAGTGGGAGCAATGCCAACAAAACATTCTGCTTTCTTCTCAGGATGAGTAGAAAGCAGAATGTTCGGATTGTTAGCAATTCTTTGATGTGTAACGGAAGGAGCAGGAGTCATACAATAGGCCTGACCGTCAATCAATTCCCACCGCTCATCATCCGGCCAGGTCAAGTAATCAGCATAAGTAAACTTCTTTCCGGTTTTCTTGGCTAAGGGCATGATTTCTTCATATAAAATCGCAAAGCGATTTTATATTAGTACTTAAACGCGACCCCCACGGAAAAATTGTTCGCTGAGTAATTATACCGATAGGTTCTTTCATCCTCGGTGTTGGACCGCTGCTCGATGTACTCAAATTGACCTATCAGGCTCCAGTTTTCGGTAAGTTCATACTTCAAACGAAGAGTCGTCTCCTCCCTGGTCTCCTCATGGGCCTCGGCTTTGTAGTCACCGTCGCTGGACTCGGCCTTCCTTTCATCGTATTCAGTTTCCTGGTAGGCAAAAGAGATTGTTGACGTCAGAGGAAACAGGGGAAAGGTATAAGAGATGCTGGGGCGAATTCGGTAAGAATCGTAATCATAATAGTCACTGGTGAACTTCTTGGCATCAACCCCTGCGCTGGTTCCAGGGCGGTACTCATCCCAATAGTTCTGGTTGCTGTCGTACATGCTGCCGTTCAGGTCAAGCCCCAGGTTCAATCCACCACCGACGTCCATCATGTAGTCGAAATTGAGATCCAGACTGTGAAGGTCGTCCTCTTGATCTTCACCGGTCAGCACACCCTGCGAACCCACTACCTTCTTATCGTCAAGCATCTTGTGGAGCAGGGAATATTCTACCTCCCACGAAAAACCCACCGGCTTGATCCACGTATATCCTACCTTGCCAATAATGCCATCGTAATCCTTCTCATCTTTTTCCACATTTTTGTTGTCAACCAGATCGAGGCCGGTCAAGGAGAGAAGTGAGGCGTAATTATCATACTCACGGTGATAATACTGGGCGCCCACGCTCAGCGTACCAGGGTCGTCGTAAACTCCCCTCATGTCAAAATCGAGTCCTGCGCCCAAATCCTCATAGTTGTACAGGCCATCGCTCCAACCTGCCCCCGAAGCGTCTTTGTTGTATGTAGCGGTGTAAAACACAGACGGCGTCAGCGAGTACTGGGTCCTGTCACCGAAGTCGAACCGAACCATGGGTGTAATGCTGTGTGACTGAAATTCGGTGCGCTCCCTCGATCCGATGTCGCCTGCATCAGAATAGAACTCCCTCCTCTCGTAGTACTGCCCGTCATACATGAGGATGAAAAAGGTTCTGTCGTTGAACCGGTAAACGGGCGCAAAAAGGCCGCTAAGATTCGCGCCATCAGTGCTGGCGGAGCCACTCACGTCGGACCTTGTGAAAAGGGCCTGAAAGTCTGCGATGAACATCCAGCGATCCTCGACTTCTTCCACCTCTCCCGGTGGCAATTCCTCGGTCAAAACCTCTTTTGGTGTCTCCTCCTCAGCAGCCAGAACGGGTCGTGCCATAAAGCACAGGAAGAAAATCACCGGAACAATAGCCAACAGCGAAGACAATTTGTAGAACTTGCGTAGTTTCATCTCCTCCTCCTTACATGGTGAATAGTTGACTGGTAAACTGGTTGAGTGGGCAGACTTTTTCATATAGTAGCGGCGCAGCCGCTCTATGTTAAATCGTGCATCGATTTAGTATGTAAGGCAAAATCCATGGTGTGTCAACAAAATTCTTTACAAGAGTAGCCTATTAGATACTTGAATACACAGTGCATTCGCGACAGAACAAAAGATGAATCAGACAGGATTTGCCGGATGATCAAGATGGCCTATGGTTCGAACACTTTCAACCCTGGAACCGAACGAAAATGTTCATCCAGGGTAAAGAGAAAAACCTTGTGATGCAGGCATACCTGGGCAATTATGACATCCATTGGCGGAATGGTAATGCCCTTGCTGCGCAGTGAGGCATCTAATTCACCGGCAGCTGAGCACGCATCATATCCGCTTTATTGCTTTCCTTAATGGCCTTTTCATCGACATCAACTGTTCCGAGAAGACCTGCAAGTTTTTTCAGCTTTGCCCTCCTGATCTGTTCCTTAACCGCTAATGCCACTGCAGCGGTCTTGGTTTTTGCATGGGAAAATTTCACCAATTCCCTGACCAGGTTTTCATCCAGGGTAACCGTCGTTCTCATGACAACCTCCATCACAAGTTTTATTGCACATTTTGTGTTAATTTCGACCACAAGTCAAGGTAAACGAGGCTTGCTTGATAATGTACGCTACCGTACATTATTCTGTAGATCATTTGCATAAGCTTTTGCCTTTTGCTGTTGGCAGCAGGTGAGCTTTAGTGTTCGGCTTCAAGCCCATCCCAATCCTGTTGACATAGGGCACACATTGTGCTTTAATTCAAATTGTGAAAATGGATTATTACAGATGGAACCATGAAAAGAATCTAAAGCTTAAGGCTGAACGTGGTATCAGCTTCGAGCAAGTTGCCATGCACATTGAACGGGGTGATGTTCTTGATGTGGTTCAACATACCAATCAAAAGAGATACCCGAACCAACAGATCCTTGTTGTTGAAATAGATAACTACGCATATCTTCTTCCATTTGTTGAAGATGATAAAGGTAAATTCTTAAAGACAATAATTCCGAGCCGTAAAGCGACTCGTGATTATTTGGGAGGGAACAAATGAACAAAATCAATCTTAATAAAGAAGAGCAGGAAATACTCGATTCCTTTGAACGAGGAGAATGGAAGTCAGTTCCAAATGTTAGAGCGGAGATTGAAAAGCACCGCAAGTATGCCAGAAAAACACTAAAGAAAGATAAACGGGTCAATATCAGAATACCTTCTAAGGTGTTGGAGGAGCTTCAGGCAATTGCGATTGAAGATGGCATACCTTATCAAACGCTCATGTCTAGCATTCTACATCGTTATGTTACGGGCCGTCTTGTTGATAGAATTAGGCCGAACAAGTCATTTGAGTCTGACGGTTAAATATCGCTGCGATTCGAAAGGCATTCCTTTTCTATCCGCGCCTGCCCTGTGAAATGCGAGGTATATTTCACCAGAGCGCCTCAGCGGCTAATTCAAAAAGAAAGGGCATAGCCATTTCTGGCTATGCCCTTATTTCTAGATTCCTTAAAGATCTATGTCTTCATCTGAGATTACTCCGGCATCTGAGCTTCACCTTTCCACATCATCCTGGACATGGGAATGTAGATCACGTCGATGGGCTGGGAGAAGTACTCCGTCTGGTAGCCGTTATCGATATTGATTTCAAGGTTGTTGGCCCCTACATAAGGCGACCCATAAGCCAGGTTGACCCTAAGGGCATCCCACATGTCATTGATTTGACCTTGGCCTGCATAATAGGGATATGCTGCCTCGGTATCAAGGCCCCTGAGTCCGTCTTCAGCCACATAGAAACTCACATTGATTGTGGCTGGATCGTCATCGCCAACGGCGGGTTCAAACACATAGCTGAACCCATTAGAGTTAGTATTGATGCTGTACTGGTTCGCACCAGGAGTTTTGTCCGTGTACGTAAACGAGGACGCGTCGTTGATCGTCAGTTGATCGCTGAGGATCTCGTGGTAGTAGAAATTCTCACCCTCTCCAGCTTCTCTTTTACCAAACGTTCTTGTCTCCTGCAATGATTCGTCCACGGGATTTGTGAAATTCACATTCATATCAAGAAGATCAGGATGACCGTCTTCGGGAAAGGTGGTATAAACAAACCTCATGCCTTCCCGATCAAACGTGCCGAGCCAACTATTCCACGGAAGCTGAGTTAGGTCGCCATCATAACTGTCTCCAAAGTTCGTCGTAAAGACCATGCTGGACATTTGCGACTCTTTTCTCAGGCACGCGTTGACCACCTGGACACTGGTATTGTCGGCAGATCGCAGCACGTACTGCTGTGACCTCACCCAGTTTCCATTGTGGTCTTTGGTGACCCGGCCGGACTGGGCGTCTGCGGTCCGGACAAACCAGGCGTCCCGGGCCCGGATGCCGGCAGTCGACTGGGCATCCCTCACAGAGTTCTCCACGGCCCTCATGGACTGTAAATCAAGAATCTTCCGGTTGACAATGTCCTCTTCAACCTGCACGGCATAGGCGAGGAAACCGCTGCTGTTTATCCTGTCCAGGGTGTCATCATTGGTGAAAGTACGAAGTCCCTGGTTCCAGCCTCCGTAGCCGCCATAGCCGGCACCCACGGTCTGCAGGCCGTACCGGTATATGTCTCCAAAGGCCTCAATATAGTCTTCATAGGAATTAATATCTAGTAAGCATAATCCTGCTGGGCTCCACTGCAAGGGCCAGTCCTCTATCCCCGGATAATCGGGATCTGGAAAAGTATTCCCAAGCGCTTGATCAATAGGATCCTCCGAGTCTTGGAGGTTCCCAATATGACAACTATCTGCGCAACCCGGCTTGAACGCGCCGTTCTTTACCAGTTCCGTATACTCTACATGGGTATAGCCGTCCCCGTCCACGAACGCCTTGTCCAGGGACTTGGGATGGACGGCCCAGTAGTCGTCAATGTCTTCCAGGAGCGTGGGATCCTCGATCACATTGGCCATGGCCTCATCCAGGCTGTCAATGTCCACAATCATGTCATGACCCCCGGTGGTAACAGTATACTTGTGTGGGGTTTCCTCCCTGCGGAAGTTCTCGGCCACATACCCCCCGTAGCCGTTATTGGCTCCCTCGTCATAGCGCAAATCCGCGACCATCTGGTAATCTCTGAAAAAAATGAATCTGTCTGCAAGGTCAAAGTCGTCGCCGCTGCTACGGGAAGCGAAATCGTCTCCCATGGAAAAGTGGCCAAAGGTCTCCATAATGGGCAGCCAGCAGAGATTCCCGTTTTCATCATAGATGTCATCAAGCGGCCGCCCGTACTGCTCAGACAGGTCCACGTAACACTTGTCCATATAGTAGTCACTTCGTGGCTGTCCGGGACCGGGATGGTTGTCCCCGCCTAGGTAGCTGTATGACTCGCGCACTGTCTCGTATTCTTCACCGACGAACATCCAATCCCAATAGTCATAATATTGGGGATAGTAGTAGTGGTGCCATTCATAGTATTCTTTGCCCTGCTCGGCGAAATCATATTGCTCAAGACCTCCTGGATGAAGACCTACAATCACACCCGTATCATATCCCGCCAAGGCCCAGAACGCGAAACCCATGTCGCGACTGTAATCGAACATGATGGTGTTGTCGTCGTACAGGGTGGTCGAAAAACTGGGCTCAGGTGCGCCGTTGCCGTTTGCAAAATCGCCGTTCTTATCCTCTAAGGGAAAAGTCCATGTGTACCTGTAAAACCGATCTGGCTCTATGACAACATCAGGCGCCGGCAAAACGTCTTCTGCGATAAGTTCACTTCCCGATGCTGAGTATTCCCACCACCCTTCCTCGTAAGTGCCAGACTCGCCGCCATATCCGCCATATCCGCCTACGGCATAGGGGGCTATTACAGGTGGTATCACAACGCTGCCACTTTCTTCACATAACCACTCTTCCCAGTACCCGCCATAGCCGTTCTGTGCAGCAACGGGTTCGGCGCCTCCGTATCCCGATGCCAGGAGCTTCCGATGTTCCCGCTCGGAAACTTGAATCTCCTCATCGGAAAGATACAGGATCCCGTTGGTGGACCTGTCAGCCGCCCTAGTAGTTATTTCGTCCCGATCGTACTCCTTGCCGTAGTAAATCCAACCCTCTTCTTCTTCCTCATCTGGAGGATCAGGATCCCATGGTTCATAGTCGCCCTCTCGGGCACCTGGAACAATCTCGCTCTCGTATGGCTCCTCATAGGCTTCTGCTATGTCGCAGCGTTCATCTGTGTAGTCGGCATACAGTGGATCCCCCGTCAGAACTCCAATAAACGCCGTCAAAACGACAACATTTTCCGGACTGGGACTGGCGCCCAGGGCCGCCTCCGAAGCCCTCAACACGATGTTGTTTGTTGCTGCCGTGGGATCGTCTACTATCTCGGTCTCGACAAACCCCTTCTCATCAGCCTCAATTTGTCCCATCAGGGTCGGCTTAAAATCATTTGGCACTAACAAGTTGTGGACATCTTCCAGATACCCACTGATACAGTCCACTTTCTTCTCGACAGTATCAATACTGATATATCGCAGGTCTGCCGCAAAAACGGCCGACCAGCCGATCAGACTGACGCCCAGAAACAGGGCCAAGAGAACCAGTGGCACTCCAAATCTCTTTCTCATCATTTATCCTCCTTTTTGCGATTCGTTAGCTTGTTGTTAATTATCTTTCAAACCCATTTTCGTAAAAAAAGCCGAGTCACCTTATTTTCGGCAACCCGGCTGTCTCAGTAAGACCCGTGGCTTTCCGTGTCCCGATCACTCGGGATTTGGCTTTATCCGCTCTAAATGCTCCTATACTAAACAAATCCAAAAGTAAAGCCCGTTCCTCCTGTAAATTAAAGGAAGTCAATTCATCTCCTAGCTAAACACCCTCCGCAGTCCCACAAGACCGATCACACCGGAACCAAGGAGAAGCAGGGCCGAGGGTACTGGAATGGGGGTGCAATCAATTCTCAGGTTTGAACTCTCAATTTCGCACTCCCAATCCCAAGCACCACGTGGTTGCCCGTCACCTTCTACCAACACTCGTACAAACAGGGGTGAACTGGGGTCCAGGTCGAAACCCACCAATTCTGAGGACATCTTAGACCAGGAACTTTCGCTATGGGCAGCGTCACTTGCGTCCGTCAAATCAGGCCCTGTGAAGATCGTCTGGTCTCCAAAATCCTCCAGATAGCCCATAAAGAACTTGTTGGAGGTCTCATCCCACGTGCCCTGATAAATCCAGACTTCATCATCTTCGCGTTCATAACTTGTGGGGGTAGTCCACCCATAACCATCCACATCATCAGCGAAGATTGTCAGATTCAAAGTAAAACCGTATTCACACCCTGGGCAGCCGTCTTCACCCTCGCATCCTTGCCAGTCAAGAGGATGCGACCATTCAATCCATCTATCGTTACCTTGAGCACCTGGTCCTACGTAGAAGTCAACTGACGGTTCCAATGGCACAGAGTGATCGACATACTGCGCACCGGCCCCACCTGTTACCCCGATAATCAATAGAATGGAACTTAAGAACACCACGAATCTTTTCATATCTATATCCTCCTTGCCTACAAAAATGAAAAAGCCGAGTTACCCTCCTCCAGGCAACCCGGCTATCCGCTTCCGTCGGACCCGTGGCTTTCCGTCTCCCGATTACTCGGGATTTGGCTTTATCCGGATAAAATCGCTCCCGCGATTTTATACAATCACGTTACCCTTCTTTTAGCACTTTACATGCCAAACCATGCAAAACAAGATAACCAGTTGATATAGGGAGCTTTTTGGGGATTGTTCGTTCTGTCAGTCTGAAAATATAGGCCAAATTGAGAATATTTTTTCCACTTTCGTTGAGACTTTTTTTTCCAATTGTGCGAGTTTTTTTCCAACAATGGCAAGGGAACAGGAACTTGCTCTTATTACTTCAATTCATAAGGAAATGTCAAGAAAGAATAAAAAAATCAATGAAATCACTGCTTGATTTCATTCATGTTTTTATGCAACGCGGCTTCGCCGCTTGTTAGCCAGTATCCATCCATAAACGGATCTTAAGACACAATGGCTCAGTTACAACTCTTGCCATCCTCCCTGTAGTGTCGTATAATGACATCATGAAGCTCAGCGGAAGACACAAAAAGACACTCCGCAAGATCTTTGAAGATCCTGTCCGTTCTGATGTAGCTTGGCCTGACATTGAAAGCCTCCTAAAGACTCTCGGAGCCGAGTTGACTGAAGGCCGCGGGTCCCGAGTGCGAATCTACCTTAACGGTGTACGAGCTGTATTGCATCGACCACATCCTCACCAAGAAACTGACAAGGGGGCGCTGAAATCAATGCGGCGTTTTCTGTCCGAGGCAGGTATTCAAGAAGGAGAATAAAGCAATGTTACGATACAAAGGATACATAGGACATGTTGATTTCGATGATGATGCTGGCATTTTCCATGGCGAGGTAATCGATACTCGAGACGTTATCACCTTTCAAGGCAAGAGCGTAAAGCAACTAGAGGCTGCCTTTCGAGATTCGATTGAAGACTACTTGGAATTTTGCCGGGATCGAGGTGAAAAACCTGAGAAACCATTTTCGGGACGAATCATGCTGCGACTTCCTCCCCAGCTACACCGACAGCTTTACATTGAGGGCAAAAAGAAGGGCAAGAGCCTTAATCAGCTCATTGTCGAGAAAGTTTCAGCGGGGGTATAGACGTATTTCTCAGGTAGTGTCCATCCAGAAATCCCTCTTTATGTCATTTCGACCCCTTCGCTTCCGTTCACAGGTTACATTTACGCCGTATGGAATTGTTTTGAAAGATGAACGTCGAACATCGAACATTGAACGTCCAACGTCGAATGAAAAACGAATATCCAATACCGATTCAGCCGTCGTAGCTAAAGCTACTATGGCGAAGTCGGCACATTCA
>JAFGFW010000123.1 GCA_016930875.1 Deltaproteobacteria bacterium
ATAGCAATGGAGAAGGAGCTCAGGTTTGCCATTCGCGAAGGTGGTCGTACGGTAGGGGCCGGCGTTATCAGCGAAATACTGGAATAGGTCATAATTATGAATCAGAAGATACGGATTCGGATGAAGGCTTTTGATCATAAGCTGTTGGATCAATCAACTACCGATATTGTTGAAACGGCTAGGCGCACGGGCGCTAGGGTTGTAGGTCCCATACCGCTTCCTACGGTGATCAACAAGTACTGTGTATTACGCTCACCACATA
This sequence comes from Deltaproteobacteria bacterium, assembly GCA_016930875.1. Classification (NCBI taxonomy): domain Bacteria; kingdom Pseudomonadati; phylum Myxococcota; class Myxococcia; species Deltaproteobacteria bacterium. The sequence goes on from JAFGFW010000123.1 coordinate 263, forward strand.
AGGACAAGAAGTCGCGGGAGCAGTTTGAAATCCGGACGCACAAGCGTCTTTTGGATATCTTGGACCCGACCCAACAGACGGTTGACGCTCTCATGAAGCTGGATCTGTCGGCAGGGATAGATGTTGAGATAAAGCTTGATTAAGTCATAAGTAACCACCCCGGTTTGTCCGGGTGAAAATCGAAAAGGCTCTGGCGTTTAGGCCAAAATTCGAAACCCGAATGAGGAGAATGAGGAGTTGAGATCATGCATAGGGGGCTCTTAGGAAAAAAACTTGGTATGTCAAGCCTCTTTTCCTCAGGTGGTCGACAGGTCCCGATCACCGTACTCGAAGTGGGACCTTGTATCGTGACCCAGATAAAGAGGTTGGAAGGTGACGGATATGATGCGCTGCAGGTGGGTTTTATGGAAAAGAAGCCCTTACGGGTGAATAAACCCCTGGAGGGGCATTTCAAGAAGAGTGGTGGCAAGGGGTACAGGGCTTTGACCGAAATTGCAGTGGATGACCCCTCCCAACATACCTTAGGGGACACTTTGACTGTGGACAGTATGTTTGGAGTGGGAGAAATTGTTGATGTAATCGGGATTTCACGTGGGAGGGGCTTTACGGGCGTTGTTAAACGTTGGGGGTTTCACGGAGGTAAGGCAACTCATGGATCCATGTTTCATCGCGCACCTGGTTCTGTTGGGGCATCTGCAACCCCTTCCAAGATCGTTAAGGGGCGCAAGCTTCCGGGCCACCACGGAAATCAACGGGTTACTATAAAAAATTTGGAGATTGTTGATATCCGTCCGGAGCAGAACCTCATGATTGTGAAAGGCGCGGTGCCTGGAGGCAAGTCAGGGCTGGTTGAGGTCAGAAAACGAAAGATAGCGCCTAAAAGGCGATAAGGCAGGAACGGAACTTATGGCTGTTTGTGACGTTTATAATATGGACGGCGAAAGGGTCTCCGACATAGACTTGGTTGACGAGGTTTTTGATGTCCCGGTCAAGCAGCACGTCTTGCACCAGGTGGTCACTATGCAATTGACCAATAAGCGTTCGGGGACGGTGGCTACCAAAGGGCGTTCTTTTGTGCGTGGCGGCGGGCAGAAGCCTTACCGCCAGAAGGGGACTGGTCGCGCCCGAGCCGGCTCTCGAAGGTCTCCCCTGTGGCGCGGTGGCGGCGTAGTCTTTGGGCCGAGTCCGCGTAGTTACGGCTACAAGGTGCCCAAAAAAGTGCGCAGGCAAGCCCTTAAGATGGCGCTGAGCAGCAAATTACAGGATAAGGACTTGATCGTTGTGGACCGACTTGATTTGGAGGCTGTCAAGACCAAACGACTTGTGGAGGTCTTGGCCGCACTGAGAACGAAAGAGGTCCTTATCGTAATAGACCGACAGAATGAAAACTTGGAGCTTTGCTCCAGGAATGTGCCGTATGCCAAGGTGCTTCGCTCTGAGGGCTTGAACGTTTATGATATTTTGAGGTTTAGAAGCCTGATTCTAGTTGAGCCTGCCGTGAATCAGATACAGGAAAGATTACTCTCATGACGTCATACGAGATTCTCAATAGGCCCTTGATCACCGAAAAGAGTACAACCCAGAAGGAGAGCACCAATCAGCTTACATTTGAGGTGGATAGAAGAGCCAACAAGGTTGAGATACGGCGGGCCGTTGAGCGGATCTTCAATGTCAGGGTCGTAGCTGTTCAGACGATGCAGATGAAAGGCAAGGTCAAGCGCTTTGGACGGATCCTTGGCAAACGTCGCAACTGGAAGAAGGCGATTGTCACCTTGGCCCAGGGTGAACATGTTGAGTTTTTCGAAGGAGTATGATCGGTTGAGCCTGTTTAGCCCGTTGCCCGTTTGGCCCGTTGGAAGCACAAATCGTAGCAGCCAGTGCAAAGGGCAAAATGGAAGTTCTGGACGCTATGTTTTACGGACGACCAACAGGCTCAACCGGCTCAACCGGCAACCGGCTCAACGGAAAGGTAAAAAACATGGCGCTTAGGAAAATAAAGCCGACCTCTCCAGGGCGACGATTTCAAACATATGATACGTTTTATGATATCACGTCTGCGCGGCCTGAGAGGAATTTGCTCCGGCCACTAAAGAAAAGTGGCGGCCGGAATGTCCATGGTCGTGTGACATGTCGCCATCGCGGGGGCGGACATAAGCAGCGATACCGCCTGATTGACTTTAAGCGTGACAAGGTAGATGTCCCGGCAAAGGTGGCTACTATAGAATACGATCCGAATCGATCAGCCCGCATAGCGCTTCTTCATTATGTGGATGGAGAGAAACGCTATATTGTTGCTCCTCAGGATCTTAGAGTGGGAGATATGGTTGTCGCAAGCGAGACGGCTGATATTAAGCCCGGCAACGTGTTGCCTCTTCGATATATTCCCCTTGGCATGCAGATCCACAACGTTGAACTGCGTCCCGGAAAGGGGAGCCAGTTGGTCCGAAGCGCGGGCAACTACGCTCAGTTGATGGCCAAGGAAGGGCGGTATGCGCACGTGAAGCTCCCGTCGGGCGAGGTGCGCATGATTCTGATAGATTGCAAGGCAACCATAGGCCAAGTGGGTAATGCAGAACACGGGAACATCTCTTTGGGCAAGGCGGGACGAAGGCGTTGGCTTGGCCGGAGACCAACGGTTCGGGGTGTGGCTATGAATCCCGTTGATCACCCCATGGGTGGTGGCGAAGGGAAGGCGTCTGGCGGACGTCATCCGTGCTCGCCTTGGGGGGTCCCAACAAAAGGTTTCAGAACCCGTAAGAAGAATAAAGTGAGTGATCGCTACATTGTAAAACGTCGGCGGTAGCAATTCGTTTCTATTAACGAATAACAAAAATCATAACCACAAAATATTTTTCTTGAATACTATAGAAGCAAAGTATTAACGTCTCGAAATTTCTACAATAGGAAAGAACATGCCGCGTTCACTGAAGAAAGGCCCTTATATCGAGCCTAAATTGTTACGCAAAGTCCTGGTGGCACAGGAGAGTGGGAGCCGGAAGGTAATCAAGACATGGTCCAGGCGCTCGACTATTGTGCCTGAATTGGTTTCTCTCACGCTGGCCGTACATAATGGGAAGAAGTTTGTACCCGTCTTCGTCTCAGAAGATATGGTGGGCCATAAACTGGGGGAGTTTGCGCCGACAAGGACTTTTTACGGACATGCTGGCGTTAAGAAGACACGCATAAAAGCTAAGAAGTGATGGACGGATTGAGAAATGGAAGTTAGGGCGGTAGCCAAGTACGTACGGATTTCTCCCACAAAGGTTCGGCGGGTGGCAATAGCCATCAAGGGCAAGCCTGTAGAGGACGCCCTGAATCTTTTGGGCTATATGCCACAGCGTTCAGCCAAAATTCTGGCAAAGGTGATTCGTTCGGCGGTGGCAAATGCTGACCAGAAGCCTGACATTGACGTGGATAGCCTGTCCGTTTCAAATATTGCCGTTAATCAGGGCCCAAGCTTGAAACGTTTCAGGCCTCGGGCCATGGGTCGAGCAACCAGAATTCTGAAACGCACCAGTCACGTTACGATTGTGCTGGCCGAATAATGAGGCATTTGTGAGAAAGCGATTTTGCTCTCTGCCTGAGCAGAAGACATCTTGCAGACTTGTCAACAACAGCGTACGGAGGAGGTCGGTTTGGGACAGAAAGTCAACCCGATAGGCTTTAGACTTGGGGTGATCAAGTCGTGGGATTCTCGGTGGTTTGCGGGAAAGGAGTATGCCTCATTTATCGAAGATGATTACAAAATTCGGGAATTTCTAAAGAAAAAACTTTACCATGCCGGCATATCGAAGATCGAAATTGAAAGGTGGGCTAAGCGCATTAGGTTGCGAATATACGCGGCCCGCCCCGGAATCGTCATAGGGAAGAAAGGCGCCGAGATCGAATTGCTGAAAAAGGAACTGGAGAAGATGGTTCCTCAAGAGGTGGCTATTGATATTCAGGAGGTGAGGAAGCCCGAAGTTGACTCTCAGCTTGTTGCGGAAAACGTTGCTTTGCAGATCGTACGCAGGGTAGCCTTTCGCCGGGCTATGAAGAGAAGTGTCGCCTCTGCCATGAGGTTTGGCGCAAAGGGCATCAAGGTATGTTGCTCAGGTCGTCTGGGCGGCGCTGAGATGGCTCGTACTGAATGGTATAAGGAAGGCAGGATTCCTCTTCATACCTTGAGAGCTGACATTGATTATGGGTTCACTGAGGCCCGGACTACCTACGGTGTGATCGGGGTGAAAGTGTGGATATTTAATGGCGAGATCCTTGAACGAGAAAGGGCCACAGCGGTTTAGGGGAACTATGTCATGTTGAGTCCTAAGAAGGTTAAATACCGAAAACAACAAAAGGGCAGAATGAGAGGCACGGCCTATCGCGGGTCGGAGTTGACGTTTGGGGAATTTGGACTTCAAGCTCTTGAGTGCGCCAGTATTACCTCTCAGCAAATAGAGGCTGCCCGTATTGCCATGACACGCCATGTGAAACGTGGCGGGAAGATCTGGATCCGAGTCTTTCCGGACAAACCGTTTACGAAAAAGCCGGCTGAAACCAGAATGGGCAAAGGAAAGGGCTCTCCTGAGGGCTGGGTTGCAGTCGTAAAGCCAGGGCGGATTCTCTACGAGATGGAAGGAATTTCATTGGAGCTTGCAAAAGAGGCACTTCGGCTGGCTTCACATAAACTCCCGTTCAGAACACGCACAGTGGTGCGAGGGGAGCGTTGATGAAAGCAAGTGAGATCAGAGAGCTGGGTTTAGAGGAAATCCGCCAAAAATTGAGCGAGTTAACAGAAGAGCAATTCAATCTCAGGTTTCAGCACGCTACCGACCAGCTTGAAAACGCCATGAGGCTGCGTCATGTCAAGCACGATATCGCTCGCATGAAAACCGTTTTGAGGGAGTTGGAGCTGAGGCCTGGTCTTGGCTCGTAGTTCCCATGGGAGAGAAAATCATTTTTTTGAAGCGGCGCAGCCGCGCTGTAGAAAATCGCGAAGCGATTTTATTAAGGGTTCATGACACATGAAAGATCGGGGAATACGAAAAAGACGCATTGGCAGGGTTGTAAGTGACAAGATGGACAAGACTGTTGTCGTGGCCATAGATAGAATTGTCAAGCATTCTGTATACAAAAAGTATGTTAAACGACGTTCCAAGTGTGTGGCCCATGATGAGAAAAATATGTGCGCTTTGGGCGACAAGGTAATGATCATAGAAACAAGGCCACTGAGCAAGACAAAGAGGTGGCGCGTTTGTGAGGTTATGCAAAAGGCTGTTTAAGGGGAATTGTGGCAGATGATACAGGCGGAAACCAAGTTGCAGGTTGCGGACAATTCGGGAGCAAGAAAACTGTATTGCATCAGGGTACTGGGGGGGTCCAGGCGACGGTATGCAAGGATTGGTGATGTTATTGTTGTCGCAGTGAAGGAGGCAATACCACACGCGAAGGTAAAGAAGGGCGACGTAATGCGGGCGGTCGTGGTCAGGACCACAAAGGAATTGCGCAGGCCTGATGGCTCTTACATTAAGTTTGACGATAACTCGGCGGTGCTGATCAATCCGAACGGGGAACCCGTTGGAACCCGTATCTTTGGCCCTGTGGCCAGAGAACTTCGAGCAAAAAAATTTATGAAGATCATTTCATTGGCTCCAGAGGTATTATAATAACCCGGGAGCTCTGGCAAGGGGGAAGCCGTCTATGGCAGCCGGAAGGTGCAGCATCAAGAAGGACGACAGAGTCAAAGTGGTGGCTGGCAAGGAGAAGGGCAAAATCGGCAAGGTCCTAAAAGTGCTTCATGAGAAGGAACGCCTTATAGTTGAAAATGTCAATTTCGTGAAGTGTCATACGAGACCCGGGGGCAAGACACCTCGCGGGGGGATTATAGAGAAGGAGGCCTCCATTCATTGGTCCAACCTGATGCTGATGTGTGACAAGTGCATAAACCCCATTAGGGTTAAGATGCAGCGCCTTGAAGATGGCAAGAAGGTCAGGGTCTGCAGGAAATGCGGGGAGATCATTGATAAGTGATTTGACTCTTAGAGGCTCGTTATGTCTAATTTGAAGACCTTTTATCGACAACAAATCGTTCCAGAACTCATAGGCAAGTTTGGGTATAAGAATGTCATGCAGGTCCCAAAACTGAGTAAGATCGTGCTGAACATGGGGCTTGGAGAGGCAATACAGAATATCAAGGTTCTTGATTCTGCCATGGAAGAACTTGCACTGATCGCGGGCCAAAAGCCAGTGGTAAGGCGCGCACGCAAATCGATTGCGTCGTTCAAGCTCAGGGCAGGTATGCCGATAGGCTGCACGGTGACCCTTCGAGGGGATCGCATGTATGACTTATTTACAAGGCTTGTTAACATTGCATTGCCCAGGTTGCGGGACTTTCGCGGGGTATCCGGCAAGGCCTTTGACGGGCGGGGCAACTATTCCTTGGGCATCAAGGAACATATCATATTCCCGGAAATCGACTATGACAAGATCGACAGGATTCAGGGGTTGAACATAACCGTCGTGACCAATGCGGAAACTGACGAGGAAGGCAAAGAACTCCTAAGACTAATGGGAATGCCTTTTAGGAACTGAGAAGGAGGAGTGGGTGGCAAGGAAAGCTCTGAGGGTTAGGGTGAAACGCGAACCCAAGTTTCGCAGTAGGGCCTATTCAAGGTGTCCAATATGTGGACGAGCTAGGGCCTTTATGAGAAAATTTGGCGTTTGCCGCATATGTTTCAGGAACTTGGCGCTCATGGGGCAGTTACCGGGAGTAGTCAAGTCGAGCTGGTAATAAAGAGGTCATTACTCGGATAAACCGGAAGCACATGCTGTTTTCAAGGCGTCAGCCGCAAACAAATCCAAATACTAAATGCTCAAATGTTCAAAACTGTAGGAAGGGCCTGAAGCACGATTGTATTCCCCTTCGCCTGACTTTATCATTATCATTTTCTGATTTTGAGTTTTTGTCATTTGGTATTGTCCTTCGACTTCGCTCAGGATGGTAAGCCAGTCGACACTGCTCATGGCCGTGAGCCAGTCGAACGGCCAGTCGAACCATTTCGAATTTCTGGTTTCGGATTTGCGGTTTACGCCTTGAGAACAGCACGAATTTGAAAAGGCTTGTACCAGGAAAAACACGAATTCTATTGTTATCGGACTATGAAGGAGATAAGCAATGTCAGTAACTGATCCGTTGGCTGATATGCTGACCCGTATCAGGAATGCATATACGGCCAAACATGGCAAGGTGGACATTCCCGCATCTAACATGAAGATCAGCATTGCCAAGATATTGAAAAGCGAAGGCTACATTAAGAACTATAAATTGCTCAAAGAACAAGGCCATGGGATATTGAGACTTTATCTCAAGTATCAAGAGCGCAACCAGGGAATTATTACAGGACTGAAGCGCCTGAGCAAACCGGGCCGACGAGTGTATGTTAAGAAGAAAGATATACCTTTTGTTTTAAATGGAATGGGCATAGCTGTGCTCTCGACCTCAAAAGGGATTCTTACGGACCGTGAAGCGAGAAAGCAGAATGTCGGCGGCGAGCTTTTGTGCGGTATCTGGTAGGTTAGGGGGTTATTTCCTGAGCCGAACAAGCCGGAAACCAAAGGAACAAGATTACCACGTGATGTTCTCAAGGCGAACGCCGCAAAACACGAAGGGGCACGAAAGCACGAAAAAAAGATTTCTAGAGAAATTTCGTGTCTTCGAACTTTCGTGCTTTCGTGGTGGTCTTTAACGATCCTCTGGCAAAAAAAACCCATTTTGTTGATAACCGACTAAGAAAGGATGTACCGACAATGTCACGAGTGGGAAAGCGACCAGTTCCCTTACCCGATAGCGTGACCGTCTCCTGTGAGGGCCGGAACCTCACCGTGAATGGGCCGAAAGGGGATTTGTCTCGTCTGATACATGGCGATGCAGAACTGAACATTGAGGATGGTCTTGTCAATGTCATCGTGTCTGGCGAAAACAAGAAAGCCTCGGCCATCCAGGGATTGACGCGTACTCTGGTGGCAAACATGATCTGGGGCGTTACTCAAGGGTTTGAACGCGTCTTGGAACTCATTGGCGTGGGTTACCGCGTTGATTTGAAGTCGAATGTTTTGACGTTTGCAGTGGGATATTCTCATCCTGTTGTTTACAAACTTCCTGACGGCATAACGGCCTCGGTCGACAAGAACAGAATAGTTCTGAGAGGTATCGACAAGGAGCTGCTTGGAGCGACGGCTGCAACCATTAGGGGTTTTAGAAAGCCCGAGCCGTACAAAGGCAAAGGAATCAAGTACGCCGAACAGCGCATTAGACGTAAAGTCGGCAAGTCTGGCGCCAAGTAGAAATACATCGGCTTTTCCAGTTCTCCAATCTCTGATGAGAGGAAACGGCCCATGGGGGCATTAAGCAAAAAGAAAGAAGCGCGTTTGAAACGGAAAAAACATGTGCGGAAAACCGTCTTTGGCACAGAGGATCGACCGAGACTTACGGTTTTCAGGAGCGCACGTCACATGTATGCTCAAGTTGTGGTTGATACGACTGGTCATGCAGTGACTGCAGCTTCTACCCTTGAGAAAGAGGCGCGCCAGCATTCTCCGTTTGGAAGCAAAGCAGAGGCAGCAGAATTTGTGGGCAGGCTCGTTGCACAGAGGGCAATGGAAAAAGGGGTGTCTAAAGTGGTTTTTGACCGGAATGGTTTTCTGTTTCACGGTCGAGTGCGTGCTCTTGCGACAGGGGCTCGTAAACAAGGTCTTGATTTTTAGGCTTGCCCTTAACAAGGAGGAGAACGATTGATAGGCAAAGAGACAGACGAGATTCAGCTAATAGACAAGGTCGTTCATATAAGCCGGACAGCCAAGGTGGTCAAAGGGGGGCGTCGCTTTAGTTTTAGCGCTGTTGTTGTCGTCGGGGATGGCAACGGCAAAGTGGGATGCGGCTTGGGCAAGGCCAACGAGGTGCCTGAGGCCATTCGCAAAGGGGTCGAACGCGCCAAGAAGAACATGACCCAGGTGGTCTTGGTGAACCGTACCATCCCCTATGAGGTCATAGGCAAACATGGCGCTGGGCGGGTGCTTCTGAAGCCTGCTTCCCAAGGCACCGGTGTCATTGCCGGCGGCGCAGTGCGCGCTGTATTGGAGGCCGCTGGCGTGCAGAATATCCTGACAAAGTGTATGAGGTCTCACAACCCCCACAACTTGGTCAAGGCCACGCTTGATGGTTTGTGTCAACTACGGAGCCGCGAAACGATTGCGGCTTGGCGTGGCAAGCAGCCTGGCGAGATATAAAATTGCGCAGCGATTGTATCAAGGAAAATGTTTATGTCTGAAGCGCTTAGGATTACGTTAAAAAAAAGTCTCATAGGAAGACCGGAGAAGCACCGGCGGACTGTTCGAAGTCTGGGTTTAAGGAAGTTAAATAGCACGGTTATTTTGAAGGATACCCCTTGCATCAGGGGAATGATTCGAAAGGTGCCCCATCTACTAGAGGTTGAGGAGGGCTCGAATGAAACTCCATGAACTGTCGCCTCCGAAAGGAGCCCGGAGATTAGCCAAACGCGTTGGCCGAGGACTCGGTTCTGGAAATGGCAAGACTGCCGGACGCGGCTCAAACGGGCAGAAGAGCCGTTCTGGCGGGAACCTCAGGCCCGGATTTGAAGGTGGTCAGATGCCGCTGCAGCGGCGTTTGCCGAAGCGTGGCTTTACCAATATTTTTAAGAAACAATATGCTATTGTTAACGTGAGGGACCTGGGGCGTTTTGACAAGGGATCAGTGGTAGACGAGGCGGCCCTGGCGGGCGCTGGGCTTGTTGCACGAAAGCGAGACGGAGTGAAACTGCTAGGACACGGCGCCATTGATTACCCCCTGGTTATCAGGGTGAACCGTTGTAGCAAGTCAGCGCAGGCCAGCATTGAAGCTGCTGGTGGGCAGGTAGAACTGGTGTGATATGGTAGGTGGTTTTCAGAATATATTCAAGATACCGGAACTAAAGAAGCGCGTTCTCTATACGTTTGCACTCTTGATGGTGTATCGCATTGGCTGTGCCGTGCCAACACCCGGTATCGACGGAGATGCCCTTGCTTCATTTTTCGCCCGTGCCAAGGGAACCCTGTTGGGGATGTTTGACATGTTTTCCGGTGGCGCTCTGGAAAGGCTTTCTGTATTTGCCCTGGGAATTATGCCTTATATCAGCGCATCCATCATTTTGCAGCTTCTCACCGTGGTTGTTCCTCATCTTGAACGACTTTCTAAGGAAGGAGAAGCCGGCCGAAAAAAAATTACCCAATACACACGTTACGGCACAGTTTTCCTGAGTATCATCCAGGGGTTTGGCATCGCTGTCGGGCTTGAGAGGATGAGTGTGCCGGGTGCGGCCACGATCGTGGCCTATCCTGGATGGAGTTTTAGATTGATAACAGTGATTACACTTACTGCCGGCACGGCTTTTATTATGTGGTTGGGCGAGCAAATTACTGAACGCGGGATTGGCAACGGGATTTCCTTGATCATATTTGCAGGGATTGTAGCTCGTATGCCAAACGCAGTTAGCAACACCTTTAGTTTGATGAGAACGGGGGAGATAGGCGTTTTTCTGGTCTTGACATTACTGGTTGTGATGGTGGCTGTTGTGGGATTTATCATATTTGTGGAACGCGGCCAGCGACGTATTCCAGTGCAATATGCTAAACGGATCGTCGGCCGAAAGATGTACGGTGGGCAGAGCACCCATCTACCCCTTAAAATCAACACGTCAGGCGTCATTCCTCCCATTTTTGCTTCATCTATCATTATGTTTCCTGCCACGATCGCCAATTTTGTTAAAGTGCCGTGGGTTCAGAGCGCCGCTCAGGCCATGACACCCGACAGCATTATATATAACCTCGTTTACGTTGGGTTTATCATATTCTTTTGCTTTTTTTATACGGCAGTCACTTTCAATCCGGTTGATGTGGCCGATAACATGAAAAAATACGGCGGCTATATCCCCGGCATCAGGCCAGGCAAGCGTACGGCGGACTATATTGACCGAGTGCTCACACGCATTACTTTTGGCGGAGCTCTGTACGTATCGGCCGTTTGCGTGCTCCCGACCCTGCTGATTTCCAGATTCAATGTGCCCTTCTACTTTGGTGGCACGGCCCTTCTGATTGTAGTGGGTGTCGCCATAGATACCGTTAGCCAGATGGAAAGCCACATGCTGGCTCGACATTACGAAGGCTTCATGAAGAAGGGGGGGGCGTTCAAAGGTCGCCGATGAAATGGTTATCTTAAAATCTTCAAGGGAAATTGACAAAATCCGCCGCAGCAACCAAATGGTTGCAGAGATACTTGAGATACTGAAGGGAAAAGTTGCTCCCGGCATTGACACGTTAACCCTGAACAGGATATCCGAAGAATTGGCCATAAAGAGAAAAGCCAGACCTGCTTTTAAGGACTATAGGGGCTTTCCATTCAGTCTGTGTGCATCCGTGAACGAGCAAGTAGTTCACGGATTTCCGTGCAAACGCCCCCTGAAAGAGGGGGACATCCTGAGCATGGATTTTGGTATCTACCATGATGGCTATTATGGTGATGCGGCCATCACTGTCCCTGTGGGCAAAATCTCGAAAAGTGCCCAGCATCTCATGGACATTACAAAAGAAGCTCTTTTTTTGGGAATTGAGCAGGCAACGCCGGGTAATCGACTGTCTGATATCTCCCATGCCATTCAAAAGCACGTAGAGGGTGCTGGATTTTCTGTTGTTCGGAAATTCGTGGGACACGGCATAGGAAAAAACCTGCATGAGGACCCTCAGATACCAAATTACGGGAAACCGGGCACGGGCATCCGCCTGAAGCCAGGCATGGTGTTTGCCATTGAACCTATGGTCAATTCCGGAGGATACGAGGTCGAAACCCTGAAAGACGGCTGGACGGCTGTGACGAAAGATGGCAGCCTGTCAGCCCATTTTGAACATACTATTGCTATTACGGAAAACGGGCCGGTTATCCTGAGTGTCACGGATAAGGCGGGAGCGTCCTGATAACATAAGGAAAAACAATGAAAGTAAGGGCATCGGTAAAAAGGATCTGTAATAAGTGCAAGATTGTTCGCCGCAAGGGGACGGTGAGAGTCATTTGCGAGAACAAAAGGCATAAGCAAAAGCAAGGGTAAGATCGTGAAACGGACCAACAACGAAACCAAGGGGAGACAGAATATTGGCACGTATAGCGGGTGTTGACTTACCGAAGAACAAGAGAATTGAAATAGCTCTGACCTATATTTACGGGATTGGTCGCAGCACTTCTGGAAAAATATTGAGCCAAGCCGGCATAGACTTTGATACAAAGTCGGATCAGTTAGGTGAAGACCAGATTAGCGCCATCCGAAAAGTCATCGACAGCCAATACAAGGTTGAGGGGGAACTTCGGACGGAAGTCTCCATGAACATAAAGCGACTCATGGAACTGGGTTGCTATCGAGGGCTCAGGCACCGGAAATCATTGCCGGCCCGAGGGCAGCGTACCAGTACCAACGCAAGGACCCGGAAGGGACCACGAAGAAGTGTTGTAGGAAAGAGGAAAAAATAGGAGGGGGACAGCAGATATCATGGCAAGACCTTCTGGGAAAAAGAAAGAGAAGAAGCATATTTTGAACGGGATAGCGCATATCCAGTCTACCTTCAACAACACGATTGTGACCATCACCGATCCGGCGGGCAACGTGGTCGCGTGGTCCAGTGCAGGAGGGCAGGGTTTTAAGGGCTCCAGGAAAAGCACCCCTTTTGCTGCCCAACTTGCGGCTGAAGACGCGGCCAAGAAGGCCATGCAACACGGGATGAGAAATGTTGAAGTCTACGTGAAGGGTCCGGGCGCAGGCCGGGAAGCGGCATTGCGTTCCTTGCAGGCCGCCGGATTCAATGTAGTTATGATCAAAGACGTGACACCCATACCACATAACGGATGTCGGCCGCCCAAGCGCCGCAGAGTGTGAAAGGAGGAGAACCTTGGCACGATATGTCGGTTCGGTTTGCAGGCTATGCCGCAGAGAGAACCTGAAGATGTTTCTGAAAGGAGACAGGTGTTATTCTGACAAGTGTGCCTTTGACCGCAGAGGTTATGCCCCTGGCCAGCACGGGCAATCCCGCAGACGCAAGATTTCGGATTACGGCATCCAGCTTCGGGAGAAGCAGAAGGTCAAGCGGATGTACGGCGTACTGGAAGGTCAGTTTCGACGGACATTTAGGAAAGCTGAGCAAAAACGCGGGGTAACCGGCGCAAACCTTTTGTTTCTTTTGGAGCGGCGACTTGACAATGTGATCTACCGTTTAGGCTTTGCCAATTCGCGGACGCAGGCCAGACAGTTGGTTCGTCATGGCCATTTCACAGTCAATGAAAAGAAGATGAATATTCCGTCTTATATTGTCAAGATAGGCGACGTTGTGGATGTCCGGGAAAAGAGTCGAAAGATCGGGGTTATCCAGGATGCCATGGATACTGTGGTACGGCGTGGAATTCCGGGATGGCTAGAGATGGAAAAAGACAGTTTCAGGGGCAGGGTCAAAGCTCACCCGACTCGGGAGGAGTTGACTATGCCCATTCAGGAGCAGTTGATCGTAGAGCTTTATTCCAAATAGTTGCAGTTTGTCACATTGGAATACAAACTGCAAAATCGGAGACTGGATTATGTCATCAGGATCGAATGAGGTCATGTACATGAACTGGCGTGAACTCATTAAGCCCAAGCGGGTTGAGGTCAGCGCCAGCAGCAAAACCTATGGGAAGTTTGTGTGTGAACCTTTGGAGCCGGGCTTTGGCATTACTATTGGAAATGCCCTTCGTAGGATCCTCCTTTCTTCAATTCATGGAGCTGCCATTGTTTCAGTAAAGATAGATAATGTTATGCACGAGTTCTCGGCAATACCCGGTGTGCTGGAAGATGTGTCTGAGATGGTATTGAACCTCAAGGAAGTCCGACTGCGAATGTCAGATTCAAGCCCGCGGGTAATTCGGCTGGAAGCCTCTGAAGAAGGAGCGGTAAAGGCAGGAGATATAGTAAGTGACGGTGGCGTTGAGATACTGAACCCTGAGCATCATATCGCGACCTTATCCAAAGATGGCAACCTGAACCTGACCATGACGGTAAAGGTGGGGAAGGGTTACGTCCCTGCGGAGATGAATAAAGAGCAGAATGCGCCTATTGGCACGATACCGATAGATGCGGTTTTTTCACCCATTAGCCGGGTCAATTACGTTGTCGGCAATGCCAGAGTTCGTCAGAGAACCGATTATGACAAGCTCACCCTTGAGGTGTGGACAGACGGGAGTGTTCTGCCGGAAGACGCAACGGCATATGCGGCAAAGATACTCAAAGAACAGATGAGTGTTTTTATTACTTTTGATGAAGAGCCGGAGCCTGAACCAGAAGAACCAGAGGAGAAAGAAGAACCTCTCAATGAGAACCTTTATCGGAGCGTGGAGGAGCTGGAGCTTTCGGTTCGATCGGCAAACTGTTTGAACAATGCCAATATTGAATTCATAGGAGAGTTGGTCCAGAAGACTGAACAGGAAATGCTCAAGACAAAAAACTTTGGACGCAAGTCACTGAATGAGATCAAGGAAGTACTCACGGAAATGGGTTTGACACTTGGTATGGGTGTTGAGGGCTTCGTTCCACCCGAGAAACCGGCTGAGGAAGGAGAAAGCAGCGATACATGAGACACCAGAAGGCTGGAAAAAAGCTCAACCGCACAGGAAGCCATCGTAATGCCATGTTTCGGAATATGGTAACTTCCCTTTTCATACACGGAAGCATTCGGACAACTGATGTCAAGGCCAAGGAGTTGAGGCGATGGGCCGATCGTATGATTACCCTTGCAAAAAGGGGTGACCTTCACGCGCGGCGTCAGGCGCTTGCAGTTGTCAGGGATAAGGCTGTAGTCCACAAACTTTTTGAGGAAGCTTCGGAACGCTTTGGCCAAAGGGCGGGAGGCTACACGCGGGTGATCAAGATAGGAAAGCGGGCCGGAGATGCGGCCCCTGTTTCATTGGTAGAATTTGTTGTTGCTAGAGAAAAGAAGGAGCGTAAAAAGAAAAAGGCCAAAGCGGTAAAAAAGGGCGAGGTCAAGAAAGAAACACGTGCAGAGCCCAAAGAAAAAGCAATGCCAAAAGAGGCGGAAACTGCGGGGAAGGCAGCAGAGCAACCAGCGCCTGACCTGCCTAGCCGGCAGGCGGGAATGAAAGAGCCTGTCCCTGAGCCGGAAGGTGAGACTGTCAGCGAAGCAGCAGAAGCAAGCGCCGAAGAGGCAGCGCCACAGGAAACGAAAGAAGCTCAGGAAAAAGAGTAGATAGCGCTATAGAATCTATTGCGATCAATCCCTATCTCCACTCCCAGGGTGTACGCCTCATATTACGTTACGAACTCGGGAAAATGACGGTTAACGAAGAATGTCCAGAACTGCTCCCAGCGATTGCTTA
>JAFGFW010000124.1 GCA_016930875.1 Deltaproteobacteria bacterium
CAATAGGCCCCAGGGCTGCGACGGTTGCCCCGTCACTCATGAAATTGGTCATGGTTCCGGTCAAAAAGCTGACGCCCACGGCCAGGGTGTCCCCCCTTGCAAGGAAATCCGGAAGAAACGCCACAAATGTGTTGGCAAGCCACAAGGCTCCCCCGGTGAATTGGAGACCTACCCCCATGGCGCAGGCGGCGGCATACAACCCTACCACATCGAGGGCGACGCCCTCCTGGATATCGTCCCATGTGATAATCCGGCAGAGGAACATGGCCATCACGGCGTACAGAGTGGGCCCCCCCAGGCCGGAGTGCTCCCCGAGGATGATCCAGGCGGCCACCAGGCAGACCAGGATAATCGCCATCATGGCCTCTCTTCCGCCGAACTTGGGCATCCTGGCTACTTCGGCCTTTACGATCTCGCTGGGGTTCATGTCCTGTACCTTAAAGCGGCCCTTGCAGCGAATGTACATGTAGGCCCCGATAACGACGCCCATGAGCGGCACAAAGGGCATGCCGTATTTCATCCAGTCCAAAAAGGATATGGCGCGGCCATATTCCATGAGATACCCGACCATGATGGCGTTTCGTCCCCCGGCTGCAGGGGAACCGGGCCCGCCATGGTTGGCGGCAAAACAGATGCCGAGCAGGAGAAAGACGGCCAGTGCCTTGTCCTTTTGAACGCCGTACATCCTGCAGGTAACCTTGTATACACCCATCAGGACCGGGATCAGAAGCGCGACAAGGGCATGTTCTGAGAGGAAGCTTGCGGACATGGCCAAGAGGGGAATAAAGACAAAGGCAAAGGCCTTGGCGCTCTTGATCCGGCTTAAAAGAATCAAACCGATTCTCTTGTCAAGGCCTGTCTTGGCCACGCCTACGGCCACGACCAGGATCCCGAAGATGAAGAAGACGGCGTCCTTCATGTAGGCCTTGGAAATTTCGTTGATGGGAAGGATGTAAAAGAGGTACATCATCACGCCCACCAGGATGTCGGTGGCACCCAGTGGGAGGGCCTCCGTTCCCCAGAAAAAGACGGCCAGGAAAAAGATCGCCAGCATGATCTTGGCCAGTTGAGCCGCCTCTGTGTCGGTGAGAAGGGGCTTGGTTGCATGATGGGACGGCCTGGTCTCGGATACTTTTTCGACTTCAAGGGCATCCGGGCGCAGTTTTTTGTTGATTGTCTCCGTGATTGTGCTGCACCCGGATGGCAGATTGTACCCCGGGGGGTGGGTCTTTCCTACCAGATCGATCATACTTCTCGGCGGTGGGATGATGACCAGCGCCGCGAAGACCACCACAGCAATGAGCATAAGAACAGGCTTGTATCCCGGACTGCTGGTCCAAATGCTCTCCCTGGGTTTGACCTCCTCAAACTTTTGATGAACCATGCTTTTCTCCCTGCGATGCTGTGAATTCCGGTCGGCAAGGCATGAAGAAGGGTTGCCGTCGCCCTGCAAGTGAAAGGGGCCGGCATTCAACCCATGAGAAACCTTACCTAGATATCCCCGCTCTTTCTGACCAGGAGCCTGACTTCCGCACTTCTTATCCGTTCCTCCTGTGATTCCTTCCTTTTCCTGGCCCCCTCCAGTTTCGTCGTCAGGTCTTCAAAATCTGCGGGTTTCAGGAGGTAGTCAAAGGCCCCGAGTTTCAATCCCTCTATGGCGGTCTGTGTGGTTCCATGCCCTGTCAGCAATATGACCTCCACCAAGGGAAACCTTCTCTTGATCTCTTTCAGGGTTTCAATCCCACCCATTCCCGGCATCTTGATATCCAGGATCACCACATCCACGTCCTCTTTCTCGAGTGTTTCAAGACATTCTTTCCCACTGAATGACGAGAGGACCCTTTCTCCTACCTCGCTCAGCCTCAGGGCAAGCATTTCCACAAAATCTTTTTCATCGTCGACCAGCAGGACTTTTGTCGGGATCTTGATCATCACCAATCGTTCTCCTTAATGAAAAATCTCATTTCAATGGGTCGCTATTGTCCTTTATAAAGACTCTCCCAGTCTTCCCCGGGGCTGTGTCCCAGGACTTCCTTCTCCTTGCAGGACCTGGGCAAGCCAATCCTGAAGGTCGTTCCTTGCCCCAAACGGCTGACCACATCTATTTTCCCTCCGAGTTTTTCCACGATCCCCCGGGTGACAAAAAGGCCGAGTCCGGTGCCTTCCCCGGGTGCCTTGGTACTGAAAAAGGGCTCGAATATCTTTTCCCGGTTTTCCTTTGGTATGCCCTCCCCGTCATCTACGACCGAAAGAGAGACACGATCCCCCGCGCTCTCGAGCAAGACATCGATCTTTCCGTTCTCACCGGTCGCGTGGATTGCATTGGACAGCAGGTTGATCAGGACCTGCCGTAACTGGTAGGGGTCGCTGAAGAGACTTATGGAACCGAGATTTTTGTCCCTGGTCAGACCCAGCTGTCTGTTGCCGGACTCCATCTTGACCAGAACGATGGCCTCATGGGCCAGTTCTTCAAGATCGACCTCCGAGAACTGGGAATCCGTTTTTTTCACAAAGCCCAGGAGCTGATGTGTGATCTTCCTGGCCCGGTCTATCCCGTTCTTTATCTTTCCCAGGGCCAGTTCAAAATCTCCTTTTCGGGGCATGTCCTCCAACTCTTTTTTTTGGAGCAGAAGCTGCATCCATCCCACAGCCTCGTGAATGATGGCCAGTGGATTGTTGATTTCGTGAGCGACACCGGCCGCCAGGGTGCCGAGCGAGGCAAGCCTTTCCGTGGCGATCATCTGCTGTTCCAGCCTGGCCCTGTATTCCAGCTCTCTGAGTTTCTCATTCTCCCGTAGGATCTTGTCATGGGCCTGTCGGATCTTTCCAATCAGGTGCTCCAGTTCAATGGGTTTACTCAGATAATCAAAGGCACCGGCCTTGATCCCTTCCACCCCATC
>JAFGFW010000125.1 GCA_016930875.1 Deltaproteobacteria bacterium
ATCTTCCCTGTCGGGCCGAAGCTTCAGCGAAGGCTGATCGTCATTGCGACGTACCGTAAGTACGCCTCATTCCTCAAGATTGCGCCTGACGGCTTAGGAAGAGGCCCGCGCCTTGCATCTGGTCCGCCTCCGGCGGATTACTGTGCCGTCTGTTTGCGGACTTTTTACGAGTCCGTCAATCTCGTTCAAAAATATTTCCTACGAGTTAGTATAGGACAACACAAATATCAAGATGAATTCTCTCCGGCCCTAGTGCACTGTCCTAAAAGTTCTATGCACGATTTTGGCAATTTAACATGGTATCAAATCACAGGAACCACCTCAAAAAATCCGAATACCGAAACTGGCAATCACACCGGTCTAAGAGGTTCATGATAGAATCCGGTCAATCGCTTCAGCCCATCCACTGGGGCCTGATTTCTCCGAATAGACAACAGGGGCGCCACCTGGGATGGATTCCCATTCTCCTGTTTTTTTTCTGATTACAACGGGTATGTCTACATTCATGAGCATAGGGATATCATTGGCGCTGTCTCCCAGTCCGATACTCATCAGCTTCGTGCCGGGGTATGTCTGTTCATACAGTTTTCTCACGATTTGCACTGCCTTTCCCTTGTCGTTGTGGCCCATCAAGTGGTAAAAGCGACCTCCCCTGGTAATCTGCAGCCCCTTCTTATGAAAGAGATCTTCAATGACCTGAAGTGTTTCAGCACTATCATGGAAGAGGAACGGTTCGGAATATTCACGCATGGCAGCCAATCTGGCCTCCTCAACGGGAAGATCAGTATGAGCGCTAATCTCTTCAATCGTCATTTCGGAAAACCCTCTCATTCTGAACTTCCCTTCATCCTTTATTTCCTTCCAGGTGTCGCACAACACACCGTAGGACACGCCTAGTTCCATCACCTGATAAGATCCCTTTTCAACAAACCCCTTTTCTGTCAAATTCAGGATGTCATTCGGAACAAAAATTGCAGCCCCGTTTTCTACGATAAAGGGGGCTCTGAGGCCTATGCGGAGACGAAACACTTCGATCTCAAGTCGTGTCTTGCTGCTGCAGATTATCACGGGGATCAATCTTTGCCTGAGTGCCTCCAAGGTCGCCCGGGCATCATCAAACTCATAAGTGTCATAATCGATCAGAGTTCCATCCAGGTCGGTAAAAATCACAATTTTTTTCATGTCGGATTTGCCTGGTTTCCATCCAGAAATGGATGCGCACTACCCAATGAACAGTTGACCTATGCTTCTATATATAATATAAATATGTTTCAAAATGCCATGGTTTTTTTGATTTTCTGCTGGAGACAGGGCCGGTGTCACAAGGGGGAGGATGATGCATATAGAAGAGAATCCGCACGATGTTCAAGCTGCTGACCTGATTGTAGGCATACCTTCGTACAATGAAGCAGACCTCATTTCTTTCCCTACCCAGAAAGCAAGCGAAGGTCTTGTCAAGTATTTCGGGAGCAAGAACAGCGTAATCATTAACTGTGACAACGATTCCAAAGACGGCACCCGCGAGGCCTTCATGAAGACCCCCACAGAAGTTCCGAAGATATACCTATCAACGCCGCCAGGTGTCACAGGAAAAGGAAACAACTTCAAAAATCTGTTCCGAAAGAGCTGTGATCTGGGTGCACAGGCCGTTGTTGTGGTAGATGCGGATCTTAAGAGCATAACCCCACGGTGGATAAAAAACCTGGGAGAACCCCTTTTTGAAGACTTCGGATTTGTCGCACCCCTTTATGTCAGACACAAGTATGACGGAACCATTACTAACAATATCGCATATCCCATGACACGCGCGCTATATGGCCGCAGGGTGCGTCAACCTATTGGCGGCGACTTCGGCTTTTCCGGTGAACTGGCCGAGATTTATCTCTCGCACAACGATTGGACGCCGGCCATAGCGGCGTTCGGCATCGACATATGGATGTCGACCATAGCTATGTGTCACGGCAAATCGATTTGCCAGTCTTTCATGGGACGACCCAAAGTTCACAAGCCAAAAGATCCGGGGGAGTCATTGGGTCCGATGTTCGTGCAGGTCGTAGGAACTATCTTTGATATGATGATAGACAACTGCGCTTTCTGGAAAGAGGTCAGGTGGAGCAAACCAACGGCCATTTTTGGGTTCGGATTGGGTGAGATGGAGATGCCTCCCCCGGTTGACGTGAACATCGAGCGGCTTTATGAGAAATTTCAGGCAGGTTTTGCTGATTATGGTTCCTTTTGGAAGGAGGTCCTTTCAGCCAATCTTTCAAAGAAGCTCTCCGAGGTCAAGGAACTCCCGTTGGCTGGTTTTGAATTTCCCGCTAACCTGTGGGCTGAGATGTTAATCGATTTTGCAGTGGCTTATAAGCATTGTAAAGATGGCAAGCAAAAACTGATGGAAAGCATAATCCCGCTCTATTTCGGGCGGACCTGTTCCTATGTTATTGAGTCGGAACCTATGACGATTCAGCAAGCCGAGGAACTTATTGAGGATCAATGCGGCGTTTTTGAATACAGCAAATCCTATTTGCTGAACAGATGGTTTGCATAGATTGCAGCGGAGGCCCCTATGAAAAAAATTCTCATTGTTGACGACGAAGAAGTTATTCGTATCCTCTATACCGAGGAGTTGGAGGAAGAAGGCTATGAGGTCGTCACGACAGGAAGTGGTCACGGTCTGATAGAGGTTATTGAAGTGGAAAAGCCGGATCTTGTTGTCCTGGACATTAAAATGGCTGAGCATGACGGGTTGGATTTGCTGCAGGACATCAGAAAGGACTTTTACAATATTCCTGTGGTTCTTTGTTCTGCTTACTCTTCCTTTAAAGGGGATCTGAAGTCCATAGCAGCTGACTACTACGTGGTAAAGAGCGCAGACCTGAGCGAGTTGAAACAGAAGATAAGAATGGCGTTAGAAGGACATATTCCACACCAATCCACTCAGGAATGATCCTCTGAATGTTATTTTGGAGGGGCTATGAACCCTGAAATTTTCAGAAAATATGACATTCGCGGGATTGTGGACAAGGATATCACTGAGGAAGATGTGGTCTCTATTGGAAGAGGGGTTGGCACCTACCTTAGGGCTGAAAACCGCTCCCATGTTGTAGTGGGGCAGGACTGCCGGTTGAGCTCTGACCGCTATGGCAAGCTTTTGGTGGATGGTCTACTTGCTACAGGCTGTGATGTTGTGGAAATCGGGGTATGCCCTACACCGGTTTTTTACTTTGCTATCAGGCAGTTGAAAAAGGAAGGCGGGATCATGGTCACAGCCAGCCATAACCCCCCTGAGTATAATGGGTTTAAGCTGTGCAGTGGTTACGACACCCTCTTTGGAAAGCAGATACAAAGAGTGCGACAAATCATAGAGGAGGGCAGTTTCACCCATGGCAGCGGAAGCGCCGAAACAGTGGATGTGGTTAGCCCTTACAAAGAGTTCTTGAAAGGAAATATCAGGATTGTCAAATCACTTAGGGTTGGCGTTGATGCTGGCAACGGCACTGCCGGAGTAGTGGCCGTTCCCATTTTAAGGGACTTGGGCTGCGAAGTTTTTGATCTTTATTGCGATATGGACGGCACTTTTCCCAACCATGAGTCGGATCCTACGGTGGTCGAGAACATGCAGGACCTGATAGCATTAGTTCACGATAAGAGACTTGATGTAGGCATCGGCTATGACGGCGATGGAGATCGCATAGGCATTGTTGACGAAAAGGGCAACATCATATGGGGCGACCAACTGATGATCGTATTTGCCAGGGAGATCCTTTCTCGCAAGCCAGGGGTCACATTCATTTCAGAAGTGAAGTGCTCCCAGACTCTTTATGATGACATTGAGAAACACGGTGGCCGGGCGATCATGTGGAAGACCGGACACTCTCTTATTAAACAGAAAATGAAAGAGGTTAAGGCAGAACTGGCCGGCGAGATGAGCGGGCACATGTTCTTTGCCGACCGTTACTTTGGTTATGATGACGCAATCTATGCCTCGTGCCGTCTACTGGAAATTCTGGCAGTGACTGGCAATACGATTTCCGAACTCTTGAGTGACGTGCCAAAAACTTATACCACGCCTGAGATCCGTGTGCCGTGCCCGGATAACAAGAAATTTCTGTTGGTAAAAGAGGTTACAGAATATTTGCGTCAGCGACACGAGATCATCGACATAGACGGCGTACGTGTTCTTTATAGGGACGGCTGGGGGCTGGTTCGGGCCTCCAATACACAGCCTGTGCTGGTCCTGAGATTCGAGGCCCTTTCCCCTGAGCGGCTTTTGCAGATCCGAGAAGAAGTGGAAACGATTGTGGCCGACATTGAAAAAGGCCTTTAGTCCGTTTTTTGTTGACTTTTCAAAATGTTATTATGTATTAACCAATATCTTTTTCTTATCTTGAAATCAAAAACACGCAGACGGAGGGGGCATGAATAAATCAGGTCTCGTAAGCGCTTTGCAACGGGAAGGAGCCATTAGCAAGGCAAAGGCTGAGACTGTCATCAATATTTTTTTTGATGCTATGTCCGACGCTCTGGCAAAGGGTGATAGGGTTGAAATCCGCGGTTTGTGCAGCATCTATGTTAAGAAATACAAGGGCTATGTCGGAAGGAACCCAAAGACCGGAGCCCCCGTTGAAATACTGCCAAAGACGCTCCCATTCTTCAAGTGCGGAAAGGAACTGAAAGAACGGATTGATTATTGACCTCAACGTATTTCCTCAAGTTCTTCTTTTCGGACGCATGGATGAATGCTCCGTCCCGTCAATCAGACGTCTAATGTTGTCAGCATGACGGGCAAATATGAAGAATGCCATGAGGACGGCACAGCCTGTTATGGGGATAGAGTGCGTGCCAAGCCAAATACCGCAGGGGAGCACTACTGCTGCAGAAAGGGAGCCTGCAGAAGAATATCCCGTAGTGCAAAGGGCAAGAATATACACCAGTGCGCATACAAGAAAGACAAGGGGTGACATGATTAGGACACAGCCTGCAGCAGTTGCCACACCCTTGCCTCCTTTGAAGCCTAAAAATACCGGGAAAAGGTGACCGGTAAAGGCCGAAAGAGCTACAAGGCAGACCCACAACTCACCCTTCCAGTCAGAGATATCCACCCAGCACACAGCTACGAGTACCGGAATAACACCCTTTAAGATGTCCCCGACAAGCGTCATGATCCCGAGCTTTTTCCCTGCCAGGCGATAAACATTGTAGGCCCCAATATTTCTACTCCCTGCCTCTTGAATGTTCACATCGCTAAACGAGCGCGTAAAGATCACGCCCCACGGCACAGAACCAAGGAGATAGGCAAATAGCGGCAAGATTATGGCCTTGGAAATCATGCTGGTTGGCAATACGGAAAGCTTATTCGGGTCCGGGAGCAGCGTTTTTCATCTCTGCCTGACATATGGCGATGTACTGTATGGCCTTGTAGTGAACGCCCAAGTCGGGATAGGATTCAATAACGGTCTTGAAACGTTCCAGGGCAGCCTTGTAGTGTTTTGTTTTATAGTAGAATATCCCTATGTTTAATTCATGCTCAGCCAGATTCTTGTTGCAGACCCTAATGTGTTCTTCGGCCTTTTTGGCAAAAGGGCTCTTGGGATAGCTGTGAATCAGTCGTTCAAAGGCATGGACTGCCTCCTGGGTCGCGGTCTGGTCCCTGTCAATGATTTCGAGCCGGTCAAAATGGCACCGACCTATCTGATAAACCACATAAGGGACAGCTTCGTTCTTCGGATGAAGGTTTTCGAATTCTTCATAAGCAAAAATGGCTTCCTCGTACTCCTTGCGGTAATAATAGGCATCGCCAAGTTTGAGTTCGGCAAGAACAGCATATTGGCTGAATGGATACCAGTCCTTCAGTTTTTCAAAAGCCTCAATAGACTCCCTGTAATCTTCGTCCCTAAGGGCCTCCATCCCTTCTTCGGCGAGCTCTCGTGCAGTCTTCTCCTCTTTTGTCTGGCTAAACCAGGCACAGCCGAAAAACTGGATAGTCACTCCGAAAATGACAATAAGTTGAAGGCCTTTTTTGAGATTCACAAAAATGTCCTCATCATGAGTCGGCCAGCTTTTTTGCATATCCTGCTGCCTCCAGGCCTGCCACACACCCTTCGCCCACTGCCTTGGCTATCTGCCAGGGCTGCCCGGTAATATCTCCTGCGGCATACAAACCCGGAATATTCGTTTCCTGCTTCTTGTTGGTTTCAATAAAGCTAAAGGTCTCTGCGTCGAAAATGACCCCGAGGTTGGCCGCCAGCTCCATGGCGCCCTTTGCACCCAACTCCACAAAAATACCGTCCACTTTCAGGCTCTCGCCGTTAGTCAGCAACACCTCTTCCACTTCGTCGCTTCCAACTATCTTTTTGACCCAGACGTCATGGATAACTTTGACGTCACTCTTCTTTAGCTGGTCGTGGAGTAAATCACTGATCCTGAGTTCACGACATACCAGGTGAACCTGTTTAGCATAGCCCAAAAGGGTTATAGCGCCGGTTGCAGCTGCGCTTTCATTTCCCACCACCACCACATCCAAGCCCCTGAAAAAGTTGGCATCGCAATCTACGCAATAGCTCACGCCCCGACCGACAAGCTCCTTTTCTCCTTTCACGCGGAGCTTTTTTCGAGAAACGCCCATGGCAAGTATCAGCGCTTTGGACCTGAAGGTCTCGCCGCTCTCAGTAATCAGGGTGAAGAGATCATTCTCGCTTTTCGTTTCAATGATGTCCTCTTCTATAAATACCGCTTCAAAGCTCTCCGCCTGCTGCCTGCCGCCCTCCAGCAGATCTTTGCCGGCAACCACTTTTTCAAAACAACAGAAGTTAGCCACGTGAGCCTTGTAAAGGCTGCTCTTTTCCGGCTTCCCAAAAACCAACACCTTCGCCTTTCTCCCGGAAGCGTGGATGGCAGCCTGAAGTCCGGAAGGCCCGCAGCCAATGATGGCAACATCGCACGAATTGGGGGGCATTTCACAAGGCCTTTTTCACAAATTCTTCGATGTGGGACTTTGGCACTGCGCCAACGACTTGGTCAAGGACCCCGCCATCTTTGAACAGTATAATGGTAGGGATAGCCCGAATGCTATATTTCGTTGGCGTGTTAGGGCTCTGGTCTACGTTGCATCGACCAAAAATCATCCTGTCTCCATATGTCTCTTCCAATTCCTTGAAGATCGGGGCGATAGCCTTGCAGGGTCCGCACCAGGGCGCCCAAAAATCCACCAGAGCTGGTTTCTCTGCCTTCAATATCTCTGATTCAAAGTTACTGTCGTCAACGTCCAACAAACCTTGCTCTCCCATAATTTCACTCCTTTTCTATTCATATGCTTACTCAAGAGAGAAGTCCCGAGTTTCTTTTGTATAGGACACAGGATATGGTTTGTCAACTTGAACAGACATCGATTTCAACAATAACAAATGGCACATTTCGGCCGGCTTTCCTGCTTGACACCCGGGCAATACGATGTTACTTAGTTTCCATTCAGAAATGGCCCTTTTCCGTAATCGCCGTCTTCGCCATAGTAGCCTTCTTGGCTACGACGGCTGAATCGGCGTCAATCTGCGGGATCGCTTGTGCGGCGTACCAATGTACGCCTCCGCGCAATCCCTTGATTTCCTTGACCTTGCGAAAAATTGCTCATTTTTGAATTGGAAACTGCGGGCCGTTAACTCAGTCGGTAGAGTATCTGCCTTTTAAGCAGAGAGTCGCGCGTTCGAGCCGCGCACGGCCCACCAGTGCCCCCATCGTCTAGTCTGGTCCAGGACATCCCGCCTTCAAGCGGGGCACACTGGGTCAAAGGCAGGTCGAAGATCTGCTTCGCTGGAACGGGAACGAAACGCTACATACTGTGTCCCCATCGTCTAGTCTGGTCCAGGACACCGGCCTTTCACGCCGGCAACACCGGTTCAAATCCGGTTGGGGACGCCAATGCCTATCAAGGGATTTGTTGAGCCTTCAGCAAGTCCCTATCACCCTCCTCAAGAAATCTGCCCCTTCCAAGAGACAACTCCCCATCCGCGCACTGCAATGGTCATGGCCAAAATTTGGTGAAGACTTCGCGGAGAGATGACAAAACATAACCTTCCGATTCTGCGACCATTGTCCTGTTTACCTCTGTTCCATAACCTGGTATGAGGCGACTATATTGTAGATCCATTCCATTGTGATGGAGTTGTTCTAATGTCTCATCCTACCGTAGCACTCGTTAAAGGCACTGACCGGTGCCAGAATATTGCTCAGGCGCTTAACCGGCTGGGCAAAGATGCGGTTTCAGGGGCACGGCACGTGCTGAAACCCAACTTTGTTTCCACTGAGGTCCAGCTCGCCGCCACACATCGAGAGGCTGCCAGGGCAGTTATGGATTGGGAAATTCAGCATTCCCAATACTCATTAGATTGCCGACAACCATTAGTGCGTAACACTTGTCGAGTTTCTTGGCGTACGAATTCGACTTGTTTTCTTGCAAGTAGGGTGATAAGAATAATAGGGTATGGGAGGTGGTAAATCATCCAAAATATCCTTTCATTTCATCCATATGCACTCCTACCCGTTTTTTAACTTCAGCGATCATTGCAGCATCTAGTTTCAGGAGACGGGCAGACTCTGCTCCTTCCACATCTATCTGCGTCTCCCCAGCCAGATTGTAACCCATTGACTTCACAATCAAGTTGGCAAGATGAACAACAAGCAGCTCCTTTGAAATGGAATTGGCCTCCTCCAGGTGATCATGATAGGTCACGATATCCACAGATTCCTTTGAGAATTTCCATTGTTTAAGCAGGGCGGCGCCAAACCTGCCGTGATTTGTATCCACCGTGTTGAACAATTCTTCGGAATCGATTTCTTTCCCAATTTTCTTCATCATCTGCAATTCGCCAACAGCCTGGAAAAGCACTAATTTTCCGATGTCGTGCAGCAGGCCCATGGTGAAGGCATCCTCTGGCAGGTCAAGCTTGAGGACTTCACAAATAATTTGTGCAGCGTATGCACAGGAGAGGGAATGTTCCCACAACTTCTCTATGACTTCTGACAATTGCTTGTTCTTGATAAAATAAAGGGTCCGGTTAGTGATCACATCCACATATCGCTTAGTCGTAGTAAGTCCCAAACGGCCAACGGCCTGTTCCAGGGTCTTGTTCTCTGCCACTCCCCGATAGAAAGCAGAATTGGATATGCTGATAAGCTTGGAAGAAGTGGCTGCATCTTGCTTCAAAAGATAAGCAATCTCTTGAAGATTAACCCCTTTACTGACCATCTCTTTGAATTTCAAACTGATCTGAGGAGGCGAAGGGAGATTGATCTCCCCACGTTTGAAAATAAAAATGATCTGGTCAAGTATGTTTACGTTGCTGCCACCAGTCGCTCCCTGTACATCTTCATTACCGGCATTTCCGAGACGCGCTTCCAGCTCTTGCACCTGCTCTTTCAGGGCAACGATATTCTGCTTCGTCTCTTCCTGTTCCTTGAATTTCTCTAAAGCCATCTTGATCGAGAGGTTGAGCACCTGATGATAGTCACCCGCTTTCACCACGTAGCTGGAGGCGCCCAGCGCCACAGCTTCAATGGCATCTCTGACGGCTTCCGGGGGCGAAAGAATCAAGACAGGCCGATTCACGTTTCTAAGAATTCCCGCCAGATACTCCTTTCCATGATGCTCTGTGAAGCTATGGTCCACAGCAACCAGGCTGGACTTACTCACATTGTCAACCAGTCCATTTGGAGATTTCGTAGCAGTAACGCTGTACTTTTGACTGATGGTTTTCATGATTTCACGAGCTTCAGTAAAGTCTACAGTCACCAGAAGCACTGGTTTCATACGTCACTCCCTTTGCTCACGGATTTCTATTAACCAAGTTTCCAAGGACGGAAACCCGCGGAGAAGGCCGACCATCGGTACAAAGCGTCACTCACGGCGACCCCAAAAAACCATTTCCGGACAGACACTAGCTAACACATGCTTTCTTGAAAACAGAACATCATACATCAAGATTTGGTTCAGCAGGAAGTATGCCATAATTCCAAAAAAGCTTTATTTTATATGAAGCTCTCCGCAGCAAGTCGGCGACGCGCCATCGCTTTTGGACTAAACACTCTTACCACATAGCTATGACAGATACGGTCATCGTTCGTTGAATTTCTCGTTGAACCAGTGGTGGAATTGGGAAGAACAGATACAAAGCGATGAGATGAAAATCATGCCCCACAAGCTTAAATCACATATGAGCTGTTGCATTCTGGGCAAGCCAAGACCGACTCAACAGACTTGCTGCCCTGGATTGGAAAAAGGGGAATAAAAAAAAGGAAAAAGTGGTTTATCCAGCGCACTTCTTCGAAGATCTGGGTACGACCGCATTTGGAACAGTATTTCTCACGTTTTAGGCCGCCGTCGACCTTCACTTTGCGTGGTTTGGTGCCAAGAATGATGAACATTGGGGATTACCACTTTCTTGGAAAGTTTTTGGCCATGAATTCTGAACCAAGCCCTTGTTGGATGCAGGCAAGAGCTTCATAGGGGAAGGTCGGAATCAGCGTGTCAGATTTTTACGAGCTCATAGTCCCTGCTTCCAAGTCCGATCTTTTCCGCATATTCCAACTGGATCTCCCAGTCAACCTTCGGATAAAGGGCCCGGAACTTGTCCTTGCCGGGTTTGACGTTTTTGGTAAGTGAAGAGTTTTTCTGACCCTCTGCCTGGTTGACCAAGTCGGCTGAAGCCTGGTCAATGGCAACCGGGTCGTTTGAGGCAACAATGCCGATGTCGGCCACAATTGGAGCATCGTTGTAGGGATAGCAGTCGCAAGCAGGTGACACATCGGTAATGAAATTAAGAAAGGTAGCCCTGCCCTCTTTTCCCTTCAGAACTCCGGCCATGTACTCCACCATGTTTTCCAGAAAGACCGGGATGGCCTGATCCCATTGGATCTGAATGGCCTGATTCGGGCAGATGATAATACACTCACCGCACCCGACGCATTTTTTCGGGTCGATCCTTGCCTTTTCATCGACCAAGGAAATAGCGTTATGGGCACAGTATCCCACGCAATCACCGCAACCTTGGCATTTTTTTCTTTTCACCTTGGGGGAGACTGTGGAATGCTGGGCCAATTTTCCTTTTCTGGAGGCGCACCCCATTCCGAGGTTCTTGATCGTGCCCCCGAAGCCTGAAAGTTCATGGCCCTTAAAATGCGCAGCGCTCACAATAACGTCTGCCCGGACGATTTCAGAGCCTATGTGGACCTTCTTGAATCGGTTCAAGCCCACAGTCACGGCCGTCTCGTTGCCACCTCTCAGGCCGTCGGCAATGATTAAGGGGGCGCCGACCACAGCATAAGCAAACCCGTTTTGAATAGCTGAGGTCAGATGGTCAACCGAGTCACTGCGACTTCCAACATACAGGGTATTTGCATCAGTCAAAAACGGTCGGCCTCCCGCCTCCCTGATGCTGTCAATGATTCTCCGGATAAAGACGGGTCGTATATAAGCGGTATTTCCCGCCTCTCCAAAGTGGAGTTTCAGGGCCACGAGGGCATCTTTCTTGACCTTGTCCGCCAAACCCACAGCATCCAGGAGGCCCTTGACCTTAGAGAGAAGGTTTTTGGTATATGTGGTGCGAAGATCTGCAAAATACACACGACTTTTCATAGTGTTCCTTTCTGATCTGACACAGCATTGTCATCATTATTCCGCATAGAGAATCATGCGCTTTAAGTCAAGCAAATAAGGGCATGTGCCTGCTTTACGCCTCAAATCTTCTGACAGTCGATTCCACATACCTTCCAGAAAAAGCCTTTTCTATGCAAATATGCTTTGCTAAAGAATCAGTCCAATGCCATTCTATGTTTCAATAAAAGGGAGGAATAGATCATGATACTTGCCGTAATGAGTGATACCCACGACAACATTTGGAATGTGCGAAAAGCTCTTGCGTTGATCAAGGAGCACGGGGCTGAGGGCATTATTCACTGCGGGGACTTTGTCGCCCCCTTCGTCCTCAAGGAGCTTGATCAAGCAAAGATTCCGGTGCACGGGGTATTTGGCAACAATGACGGAGATCAGTACCTTCTGACCAGACTCTCCTTTACTGAGCTTTCCTATATCACGCTGTACGGCCTGACCGGGGAATTGGAGGTTGGCGATTTCAAGGTTGCCTTTACGCACTACCGGACCATGGCAGAGGGTTTGGCAGCTAGCGGCCGGTTCGATCTGGTCTGTTTTGGGCACTCGCACGAGGCATACCTCGATAGGGTGGGGCATACGGTGTTGTTGAATCCTGGGGAGGTTATGGGAAAAGACGGATCCCCTGGATTCTATCTGGTGGACACATCAGGGCCCACCTATGAGCGGGTTGACATCCCAACGGGATAGCAGCCCGGCAAATCAGCGCTGTTTGAAGCTCTCGGCCGTCAGTTTCTGCCAAGAAGCGGTATTGGCGTCTGCACTGCCCGCCAACACGCCGTTGCTTTGACTGATTTTCGCATCTGCGCGCCAGAACGGATAGGAAAATCCTTTCACGTTTCTTCCCCTGCGTTTCCGGACGCTGCTCAAATTTCCAGATCACCGAAGTCGCGTCGTGAGTTTTCAAACGAGGAAAATTGCTTGATTTCCATGACAGAAGTGGGTTAATATAAAAATAATCAATAAAGGGCCGTCTTTATTGGCGGCCCGGTTTCGTTCTGAGGGAAAATCCATTTGTCAAGAGTGGCAACCTGAAGTTTGGAACTATGAGAATTTCTTTGAAAGGAGGGTGTCATAATGGCCGATGGAACTGTAAAGTGGTTTAATGAGCGCAAAGGCTACGGCTTCATTGAGCAGGAAGATGGCCCGGATGTATTCGTTCATCATTCAGGGATCAATGCAACCGGTTTCAAATCTCTCAATGAAGGCGACAGGGTAACCTTTGATGTCGAGCAGGGCACAAAAGGTCCTTCTGCAGTGAATGTGACTGTCGTCTAGGTCGCTTTTCGAGGCCGCAACAGGGCATTCCATCAATTCAGATGGAGTGCCCTTTTTTTTGTTGATCAATGGGTGAATTTCGAGGGATGATTTCTGGTGCCTGGGGCGGGGATCGAACCCGCACGAGGACAGGCCTCAAGGGATTTTAAGTCCCTTGCGTCTACCAGTTCCGCCACCCAGGCAACTTGCTGAAAGTATTGTAATCTTGGGCTTTCAGCCGGTTTGCGTAAAATACTTTCAACGGTCAAAAAACGTCAAAACTCTACATGCTCGGTAGTGAATAGTAAAAAAACCCTCCCAACGCAAGAAAAAGGCGTCAGTTGCCAAAACGCGGGCATGAACCCTTTCCAGGTCATGATGCATGCCTAACGCCCTCTATCCGTGCAACCAAAAACAATCATGCCACATTCGACCATCCAGCAAATGCCCTGTTTTGTTCTCGTTAAGTCCTCCCCGCTGCTTGAAAAAGAAAGGCATCCCAGCAGCCAGGCGCTGATTGCTCATGGCAGCCATGAAAGAAAGGCCCCTGCGGAAACCACATGATAAATGCTTGAGTCAATCTTAACCTGGCGGTAAATACCGCCGGGCCTCACAACCTGAACCACTTGTTTGCAGTTGAGAAGCCGAGAAAACCGTTGGAGCGGTTTTGACACCCGGGTATCGTTGAATTTGACCTCTGTCATCATCCACGGTGCATTATCCCGCGTAATGAGGGCATCGACCTCGCGCTTTTCCCGGTCCCGCAGGTACCACAACCTGAATTCTCCCAGCCCAAAATCGGTCCAGACATGGCATGCCTTAAGAAGATGGGACATAATAAAATTCTCAAACCGGGCCGCTTCATCCCGGACTTCCGACCAATCCCAGAAATAATATTTCTGTTCCCGTTTGATCGCCCTTTGCAAACGCCGGCTATATGGTTTTACGCCATAGATATAGTAAAGCCGCTCTAAAGTGGCAATCCACCCCCTCACTGTTTCAAAGGCAATACCAAGATCCTCTCTCAGTGAATTCATGGATAGCGGAGTGGCGATCCGAGGGTTGAGCAACTGAACCAGGTACTCAAGCCGGTCTACGTCTTCTATACGGGTTAAATCCCGCACGTCTTCATGTGTGATTCGTTCGCGCCGGGAACGCAGCCATCTTCCGTGAAATGTTTGTTCCTGTTTCAGGTAAGGCTCTGGAAATCCCCCAAGATGCAACAGGGGATCAATATCTCTATCTGTTATTTCACCCTCGGCAAAAAGGTCCCAACCTTCCTCGGGTCCCGTAAGAGAATCTTCCATTGTTATTCCCTGAACTTCCCCAAGGGAAATGGGATGCATTCGATAAAGAAAATAGCGACCCAGCAGGCTGTCGCCACCTTTTTGATACAAATCCAAACGTCCGCTGCCTGTCACCCAAATGGCCGCGTCATCCCCATGTTCATCATAAAACCCTTTCAGCCAGGATTTGAATCGACGCATCTTGTGCAATTCATCAAAAATGATCATTGGCCGTTTGTGTGGCCGCCGCCATTCTGCCAACAGGTCTTCCCCGCTGAATATGCTTTTGCGATGACTGGCAATATCCCAGTTAAGATACACGCCTTTGTCCTGCCAGGTTTTCAGCGTCTGTTTGGCCAAGGTCGTTTTGCCCACCTGCCGGGGACCCGCCAAAAGCATCATTTTTTCGGGCGGATGCGATTCCTTAAGCCACCTCATCAAGCGTCTTTTCATGTCCGACATTGTCAGATAATCATGTAAAATTGTCAAGACTTTTTCAGATGATCATCTAACTTTTTCAAATCCTTTGCATCAAGCTCCTTCAGCGGGCTTTTTTGATTGTGGATATTTCCGCCAATGTTCAGGTCTTACATCATGAATCCGGCAAATGTACTTGTTCTTTCCTTATTCATGACTACAGCCTTGTTCAAACGCAAGGGGGCACTGATAGTCTGTCAGCTAGTTTCCATCCCGAAATGGCGATCTTGAGAAACTCGCTAAGATCGAGCCCTGTATTTCCTATTTCTGTTCAGAGTGAAGGCCGACGAGACTTATCTGTAAGCCCGCCCGTGCTTGTCGTTCCGGAAGCCACGTGATGATTTCTTGTTGCAGGGCGGCCTCAATGCTCTCTTTCGCCTTATCAAAATCAAGGTCTATAGGATGTCCGTCACTATTGTGTTTCCCGGGAAGATCAAAACGGTTATGCGAGTAAACTTTTCCGTCATTAATGTCATAACAAAGATTAAACAGGCGACCTTTGAGATACCCCTTTTCGTCGCGTCGTTGAACAAGGTAGTGGGCATATATCTTATTCACTTCTTTGTTACCGCATACACTTCCCTGAAACTTTGGCTTTCGAACTTGCTTCATCAGGGCGTCAACGAGAGGATGTCCGATACCGCCTATTTCGCAGTTTCTTGTCCGCGTGGCCAGATCCCGATCGAAACAGATTCGTTCGTACCGTGGCATGAGATGATAGTTCCGTTGCAACGAATCAGGCGGCAAGATGCTCCAGAACTCGCCATCAGGGATAGCCGCCCCCCCAAGTCGCAGAATGGCCCTTCGAACCCATTCCCCCATTTGATCTAAGGTATATCTCCCCTGTATTCTCCTGAAATGTTCGAGATTGAAGCCGCTCAAATCTTGGCTTAAGGAGGCCAAAGCCTCGCGCGCCTTCACAGCGTCTTCGAGCATGCGCTGCATCTCAGCCTCTGTCCACTCATAGTTTCTGTCCAGCAGAGCACGCTTGTATAGTTTCTGATAGTCGGGGCGACTTCCAAGAAATCCGAGGATCTCGCTCCGAAAATCCTCCACAGGCCGGCCTTCTGCATCAACCTTGCCTATGGTATGAGCAATTTCCTGGAGTTTTCTCTCCAGAAGCATATATATGCGCTCTTCCACTGTGTCCTCAGCAATCAGGCTGTACACCTGAACCGTTTCCTGCTGCCCGTAGCGGTGCACCCGGCCGACTCTCTGTTCCACTGCCATAGGATTCCATGGCAAATCATAATTAAAGACAATACTGCCAATCTGAAGGTTAATTCCCTCGCCCCCCGCTGAAGTGCTGATCAGGAACCGCGCCCCATCCTGGGCCCAGAAGGCCTCTATAGCTGCTATCTTGTCCTCAAGAGGTCCTCCCTTGATAGTGGCGATATGTTCTTGCCCAAAGATACTCGCCAGTTCATCTCGCAGGAATGCTAAGGTATCCCGGTATTGCGTAAAAATAATGAAACGCTCTTTTGAATCTGCACGGGAAAGTTCACTGATAGCTCGCACGAGAGTATCGAAGCGCCGATCTGTTCCTGTAGGCACAAGGCCGATCAGTTCTCTGACCTTCTCGATTTCATTGGGAATGTCAGCTTCGGCAAAGACGCCATCTTCCGCCTCCTCATCAGCCTCAAGAGACCACTCGGTAGTTTCATAACTTTCTTGGATTTTCTTTAACAACCGGTGGCGAATTCTCAGTACGTAAGCCTCAGCTTCACTCTTTTCATGGACTCCCAAACCCAAAATCTGGGTAGCCAGATCAAACATCTCGTCTTGTATTCGCATGATCTCTTCGGCCACCTGAGCCCCTTTTCGTCTTTTTCCCTCCAACTCTAACTGTCTTCGGGTAAGCAGCACCAACAAACGTCTCCGCAAGGCGTTGTGAATTGCCCTGGGACTCGAGGACATGATCTTTTGGAAGGTAGCCATGACGAATCCGATAGCTCGTTGTTCCCTGGTAGTGCGTTTCTGGTTTATGCCTGCTGCATTGTACCCCTCTCGCAAGTAATCACTGAGTCTATCGTAAAAATAGCGCTCTCTGGGTGCCAGGCCAAAAAGTTCTGTGTGAACTTGCCTGCGTCGAAAGATGGGATTGCCGTGCACATCCGTCACCTCTCGTTTTGTCCTGCGGGTCATAACCCGGCCAAGCAATCCCCGGTGATTCCGCAAGGCATCAGATGTGGCAAATAGCTGGTCATTGAGAAGTTGAATCATGGACCAGAATTGATAGGCATCACCCTGATGGGGCGTAGCAGACAAAAACAACAGGTCTCGTGTATGCTCCTTCAACATCTCAGCCAGCTTGTAATTCTGGGTGACGGTCTTTTTCTTGCCTGTTTTCTTCCTTGACAGATGGTGGGCCTCGTCGAATACGACTACGTCCCAGGGAGGTGCGCCCAAGAGTCTTTGAACTCGTCTGGGCATTTTTAGAGTGTCAATTGAGGCGATAACCCTGTGGTGGTTTTCCCATGTGGCGGAACCAACATCCGAGAAATCGAGCCCGAGGATCTCAAAATAAAGTCGAAAATTAGTTTCCAGCTCCTGTTGCCAGTTTTTGATGAGGCCTGCTGGAGTGATAATCAAGATGCGCTCAGCCTCGCCCCGTGCGATCAACTCTCGAAGGGCCATTCCCACTTCAATTGTTTTGCCCAGCCCCACCTCATCTGCAATCAAAAGGTGACGATCCGCCATATCCACAAGATCATGCACAAGCAAAATCTGATGCGGCAGCAAATTGACCCTGCTGGCCGTAAGCTCTCCACCGTTATTTGAATGAATGAGCTCAAAGGCCATTTGCTTCAGTGTATAGTCATCCGGATCGTCAAAATCTCCATTTCTCAGCCGATCCCACAGATCACCCGTTTTTGCCAAAAGCTCAACAGGAATGGTTTCAAGCTTCCGGCCCTCAGTCGTATCAAACACCACATCTGCCTGGTAGATACCGGCAACCTCAGCAACACGCAATACTTCACCCGCACCCAAGTCAGGTCTGGACGGAACCGACACGCGGTCATTTGTTGTCACGTCAAATCTGGCGTGGTATGCTGCTGCTTGCTCGGTCATAAAATTTCCTTCAATGTTGAAATGGAATGAGCTTAGGTCAAATTAAATCCTACAAAGTAGTATTCATTTCCGTCTCGACCGCTTTTTAGCGGTGGGGTGTCGAAAATGCGTCGAAGGGAAATACGCCTTCCTCCGCCCAGTTCAAACCAGAAATCATCAGCGCTCTTGAGGGTCCTCCGAAAAACAATCTGAACCTTAATCCTGCGCTTTTCCATTTCATTGGCTTTTCTTGCCAAAATATAGTGGATAAATCCCTCCACTTCCTCAATATGATTGCCTGCTGCGATGAGGACTTCTTCAAGGCCAACGAGCAGCAACTTGTGCCCTTCGGGAAAAGGGAAGGGGGTGTACGCCTCATATTACGTTACGAACTTGGTATCCGGATCATTTGTATGGTCTTTGTAAAACTCGGCTATCAAATCGGTGGAAGTTCCGTCTGGTTTGAAGGCGGGTTTGAGAGCGCCAAGGAGGATAGCGCGGAAGACACACGAGGCACGTCTCGCAAACCATTTGTGCATCTGGTAGATGGGCTTGAAGGAATTCCTTTCCCTCACTGCAAGACGATTGATCTCCACAATCGGAAAACCAACCTCAATGGCCCTTGGTATGGTGTGTGTGTCACTCATTCCGTAATTTCTCGTCACCCCAAATCAGCACGTAAAGGATTCCGACGGCTTACGTCACTTTTCAAATCCTTTGCATCCAGTTTCTTCAGCATGCTTCTTTGATTGTGGATATTTCCGACAATGTTCCGGTTTTACATCGTGAATTCGGCAGATGTACTTGTTCTTTTTTGGTAGCTTTCTCAACCAGGGGCATCTGTGGACATCATCTCCTGTTCTTGGATTAATCCAGATATCATAGACAAATTGACCATCACCCAATGATATTGGGTCAACCCATTCTAATATATCTTCTCTCCCTTTTTCTTCCCAGAGTTGGACATCCTCGTCAGTTGCACATGTCGTGAAAGCATCATAGAGATTTAAGCAGCAGTTCCCGCATTGTCTACACTTAAAGTCTTCCGGGGGCATATGACCTCTGAACTTTTTGCATACCTTTACTCAAAAAGACTCCTTTGCGGATCAGCAGGCAGATGCTCTTTATCCATTTCCTTTTTCACCCACGTCAAAACCTTGTCTGCAATTTCTATTGCTTTGAAATAATCGTCTTCATCCACTGGTTCATAGTCTCCCCGATAACGAGTTTCTACTGCGTAGCCTGTCAGTATCTTAGCGTTCTGCACCTCCTCGGGTACGGTTACGTTCTTTTCTTCCAGTAGTTCAATAAGGTAGGCTATATCATGCGTTTTGGGAAAGACGGTCTCATAAATGACACACAGGGATTTCAAAGCCTTTTCTATAGCTTGCTGAGCGTCAAAACAAAGGTCTTCATAAAGGATCTCGGATGAAACCCTGCCTGCCTTTGCACGAGCCATGTTGCTCTTTGCCCTTTTCAACCATGTATTTGCTGTTTCAAGATTTCTCATAGACCATCCTTCCATTCTTTGCCGCTTCAGAATAAATCAGGTAGGGGTCCGTCTTCAAATGCTCATACTTATCTAAATCAGCTACAATCACGTCTACGGGGGCTCCAAGATTTTTAAAGCTCAGGTATATCTTTTGGGTTAATGCGCGTCGTTTTCTCACACCTCTTTTCAATACAAGAAGGTCATAATCGCTTTCTGGCTTCTCATCCCCTCTTGCATGAGAACCAAACAAGATAATCTTGTCAGGTTCGGCTACCTGAACAATTGTCTTTATTGCCTTTTCTAATGGATCCTTCATTAAACAACCCCCTCTCTGCCTTTGAGCCCGGGGATATCGCCCTACGCTCGACCATCCAATACCCGGCCTGTCTTTTTTCTTGTTTAACTCTCCCCACTGCCTAATCCGGACAAGCCGGATAAGCTCAAAGCTGAAAGCAAGAATGAACCGTATTCATTTTTCCTCACACCGAATAGCCTTTCTCACATTTTCTCACTGTGAAAATCAGAAGATCTGTGAGTAAGTCCCTCTCCATGAGCCCTTAGGTCCTCAAATCCGACGGCGAGGCAACCACAGGCTCCGGTATTTGTTGAAAGGCTGCATCTGCTGAAACCAGGACCTCAGCTCCGAGGCGCAAAGCAGTGGCAAGCACCACGGAGTCATTTGTCAAAAGACCGTATTTTCTCTGAAGCTCAAAGGCATCCTCAAGGAGGTCCTTACGTGTGCAAGGTTCAAATCCGAGGCCCAGGTCCTGAAGTGCGGCAATTTTTTCTTGATATATGGAAAGGCTTTTGACCACATCAGGCTTTTCAAAAAGCTGTCTAGCAGGAAATCGGCCGCTAATCCGGCCGAGCATCACGGCCTCGGCAAGCATTAGTTTATGGGTTAGTTCCTGCCATACAGTTTGGGGCAACACGCCGATCAGTTCCCCGCTGGAACAACGCCGCAGTAGCCTCTGGGCTTGGGCTGAAAGGTTTTGTTCCGCGTAAAGGAGCACATTGGTGTCAATAACGCACAGGCTGCCGCTTTGAATATCGTCAAGGTTCATACGTCCCAAGTATCCTCTTTAAAAATTTGCTGAAACTGCTCCCTTGAGAGCTTAAGGGGCCGCTCGCAAAAGATCTGATATGCCGCGTCGCGCTCTCTTGGCTTGGGAACACGCTTGCTCAGATAGGAAACGAGAGCGTCCTGGATGAGGTCACTCAATGGTCTGCCTTCATCTGTTGCCCGATGTTTGGCAAGTCTGATGACCTCTTCCTCGATGAGTGTGCCGATCTTCTTTTTCATCGATATTAACCCTTCTGTAATAATTCACCACAGAGATGCCGAGAACACTGAGATTTTCCTTTTTTTGCCAATCGGGAGACGACGATTGGCAAAAATAACCCAAGCCTTCGGCCATTAATTGCGCCTTCCTGTGAACTGTCTGACGTCCATGGAAAATGTCCTTTTAGGTCAAATCCGCAATCCGTATTGTTTTCAAGGCGTCAGCCGCAAATCTAAAATCCGAAATACTATAGCATAGGACCCAGTACCACCCACGGTG
Organism: Deltaproteobacteria bacterium; assembly: GCA_016930875.1. Classification (NCBI taxonomy): domain Bacteria; kingdom Pseudomonadati; phylum Myxococcota; class Myxococcia; species Deltaproteobacteria bacterium. The sequence continues at coordinate 20,785 of JAFGFW010000125.1, forward strand.
TGAGTATTTCCATCAAAGAAATCCCTCCATGTCGGTATAATGACTGTGATGCGGAAGGGGCCTGGGGTCTATTATGGCATCGGCCCTTGATTGCCCCAATCCGCCGTGTTCGGTCAACCCAGATATGAGGATTGTTCTCAGGCAATGCTTCATCTTCTGCAAACTTCCTGTATCGTTTCCCTTTGAGAGGACGATCAATGCTTTCGAGATTCTGATCACTGAAACCTGCACCCAAGAATATATAACCGTGATCACTTGTAACCAAAATGGTCCGTTCCGGAGGAATCGCTTGAACGGTATTTCTCCAGACCAGATCAAACCCGTCCCAGATCCCGTCATACATTTCTGCGCTGCAAGCGGAACTATCCATAAATCTGAGGTCTGGAAAGCGAGACCATAGTAATATGCCCCCTGATTCGTCACAAATAGTCTGGACCTCACTTGGCGTTTGAAAATAGTGGCAAGAAATGCCCTGCTCCTGAAATTCATGCCTTTGAACCAATTTGGATGGTCCGGTGGCCGGCAGTTCAAAGCCAAGCCGGTCACCGACAAACCGTTCCGTCGAGCTGGGTATGGCTGATCGTCCGCAGCAGATCGAAAGTGCCGGCCTCTTTGAAGCCTCGGCAAGAGTTAGTAAGCGGGGTACTTCCCTGATGGAACACCCGTCAAAAACAACAACACCGCCATCAGGATGCTCTGACAGGAAACCGGCGATGGTCACCGCGTTTCCACGGCTTGCAATCAGTTCATCGAAGATGGAGTCAGCGGCCGACGTGAGCAGGGATTCCGTTTCATTGACGAGTTTTTCTCCTGCTTTCAAATAGAGTGAAGGAGAAGAGCCACACTCAGCAAAGCGGTCAGCCGTCCAGACATCATTGAGCAGCCAATTTTCGATCTTCGGAAGGCGGGGGCCTGGTCGCGTCAATTGATCAATAAGATCCCTGTATAAAGCGCTCATTGCTCATCTTCCATATTATTGGAATCACCTATTTGCGATGACGTCTCCGTTTCAATGCTAAGTCTTGCCTGATAGGTGGCATTCTCAAATCTCGGCAAAGATTCGCATCGAGTTTCAACCTCAGCCTTATCCATAGGGCCCGGACAAGTAATTCTTAGTTGGACCTCAAGACTTCCGGGACCGGTCAACGCACCCCGCAGCGTGCTTGGATACCCCGTCAGATCCACATCTTCATGATTTGCGAAGATGCTCAAAACGGCCTTTTGGATGCCTGGCCCCTCAATGTCCTGGACTCTCGTAGCAATCTCCTTTCGCAGCTCCTCTGGTGAACGACAGGCAATCGTACTCCTTTCTTCAAGGGACACTGAAGGCATGGGAACACCAGGCTCAGGTACTGGCTCAACAGGAATTGGAATGGTCCGTGTGCCCTCAGGTGATTCAGGAGCAGAGGGCGGTGGTGTTGCGGCTGGCCAGGGTGGAGCCAAAATAGCCAGTGGAAGCTCTCCTGCACCAAGCACTACATGCTCACCACAAAAGTTGCGACGCGTATGCCGGAGTCCAAGAATGCGGTTGCGATCCTCAACAAGACCAACAACAGCATCTGAAATGGCAGGTACGGAAAGGGGAACAGGATATCCGAGGGTGCTTCGGTAGAGATCTTCCACCTGCGAAATTGTTTTTCCAACAAGTGAATCTATACGCTGAAGTATGTGCTCTTGAATGAGGGGTTCGGGATAAATATGCGTCCTTAAATACCTCAGCACTTCTTCTTTGTTCCATGCCTGGCCAAGGGATTCGAGCTCGAAAACAGTATCTTCAGGACGGTTGGACCACTTTTCAATACGAACATACATGCCACCCGATGCCTTAATGGTATCCCGCACATTCCTGCGTTCTTTACCTGCTATGGTCTCATAACGCTTCCTGCGTTCCGCTGATGCGGCTGATGGCGCAAGATCATCGGCAGATATTGATTTCTTGGCAAAGGCAAGAAGGTCACGATTTGTGAAGTGGTTGGCGTTGTCATCCCTTGGTTCAAAGAGGAGGATCTGATTCCTTTTTTCAGCGCCAAAGTAAAGGCTATGCCGTTCCACGTCAGACAGACGCCGCGGAGAAAGTACATAACGCAGAAAATTTTTAGAGAGGCTATCTAGGGCCGACTTTGTTGTGTCAGGATCTGAAAACAAGACCGTTTGCTTTGTATCGCCGAAGAGATCCTGCTTCCATATCTTTTGTATCTCATCCCTTGCACGTTCGTCTTGAATATGTATGGTGGCAAGAGCAACCTTTGCATATTCATTTTCTTCCAAATCAAAAAACAATCGGCCTTCACGTTCATGAAAGAATGAACCATAAGTACGAAATGCCTGGAGGCTGCTTTCAAATTGATTTGGATCACACCCGGGCTCTACCACATGTCGGACCAGCTCTTCACGCGAGACTCCGCGCATGCGGCCCGCTGGCGCCAGACTGGCGAGCATGACGGCTGAAGCCAGGAGCTCCGCATGGGGTTGACTCGATAGATCACGCAGGTTTGAAGCAGCACAATTGATTAACGTGGCTGCAGGATCGAGATCTTGCAAACGATCTGCGCAAGCATGGTCAGTAAGCTTGCAATGAGCCGCTGTAAGTAGAAATGACCCGGAAGGCGTGGCGTCTAACATGGCGGCGAGCAAGCCGAGTGCACCGCGCGTACCTTGAAAGCCACCGGATTCAGTGATACGCTCAAAGATAAGTTCAATAAGTTCGGGTAAGAAAGGATAAGCGCTCTTCAATCTTGAAAGGTACTCGTCAGAAGTATCCACGCCGAGCCGTTTCCATATATTGACATAGGACCGGATCAGAGCATCGGCAGCCGCTTGGTCGTAGGTGTCAGCATCGGCAAAAAGTCTGTGGCGTACAACTGCCGCACGATCATCAGGACTTCGAAACCGCAGCTCAAGGCGCGGGACACGCTTCAAAGTGGCCCCGGGTTCATTGGTGCCGTCATAAATCGCCGCAAACAAGCTGACCTGTGGATTTCGGTTAGCCTCTTCTGATACCATTTGGAGGAAACTTAGGTTCTGGCTTTTCCGGGCAGGATCAGTGATATTGGACATACCCCTTTCCAGCTCATCAAAAATGAGGATAAGCGGCCTGTTTGACAGGGCCTTTCGAAATTCATTCAGCGAAGGCGGTCGACTTGATTTCCAATCGGCACCTAATTCTTGCCCAAGTGCTGTCCACAACGAATCAAAAGGAAGCGTTTGATCGGTGAATTTTTCAACAATAACGATAGGATCTTTCGGGGGAGACCAGGAGAACCCCAAAGACTTCATCCATGGAGAAGTTTTTTCAGCGTGTTGGAAAAGATGGTATGCGGTCAGTAACCCATGGGATTTGCCAAGCCCTTTTACTGATTCAGCCAAAAAGGTTCCAGTTTCACTGGTATCTGAACCACTTGGGCCATAACGGCGACTCAATGCTCGAAGCATTGCGCGGATATCTGAGGAGGGATAGGTCAAACTGAAGAAGGCCTCGGGATTGCGCTCCATGCAGTTTTCTGGCCCTGATCGGATCTTCTCGAGGTCTATGACACTGTCAAGGTGCCGGGCTGATTTGTATCGTTTTTTCATAATGCGGAAGACTAGTATAGACTTCTTGCAGTGTCAAGAAAAAATGAACCATTTAAGAAATCGTAAAGGCGTGCATTACACCATGGCAAAGACACGCTGTGCTATATAGCACCGGACCTTTGCTTTCTACGATTTTGCCCAAGCTCTCTTTAAGCGCCTTTGGTCGGTACCCCCCTACTCCGGGGGCCAGTTGATGGCTTCGAATAACCACAGACGTGAAATCGCGATAGGAGATCCCCTCCAGTTTCTTATAGAGCAACCCCTTTCGCGGCTTGCCCGTAAATGTACACCTGTCAAAGGGTTCCACACAGTTATCAGGACAGACAAAATCTGCGTAGCTGATAAATAGCTGTCCATCCGTCCCTCTTACGGGATTTGGAAGCATGGCCTCTATCTCTGCCGGGACAGGAAATACTTCCAAACAGCCGTGTTCCGACATCTTCAGGCGGACCCACTCGAATGCCAGATGTATGGGCACGGCCGGGATAATCCATTCCGGCAATGGTTCCGTATCAAGGAAGACCTTGAGAAGGGAGCCGCCTTCGTGACAAACCTGTTCCACCTGAAGATGGCTCAAGCGGGACAAGGCTTCCATGTTCTGATCCACGATTGTGAGCCGGGCTCCGGGCCTCTTGCGGTGGAGCCTTTCTGCAGCCTTGGCGCCGAACTTACCAGCCCCGATGATCAAAAATGTTGCTCGCCCTTTAGTACTCTCTTTCACAGATACCATTCGTGACTGTCTCGTAAAAAGTCATCACTCCGGTGAAAACCGGAGTCCATAGTAGTTGCAACTAACTGATATAAATAGATTCCGGCTTTCGTCGTTCGACCCTGAGGCTCTCGACGGGCCGGAATGACACAAAGGAAGGGGTCGAAATGACAGATTGCTCAACCCCGCTTTCTGCCAAACCATCAGCCCTCTAATTTACCAGCGTTGACCCTGACACTGCCCCCCTCGTGCTGGCTACGCCTTTTTCATATAGTTGGCCGGAGGAACGTTGTCAAATCCCGCATCTTCTGGTAGCTATAAAAAATCATGACAGAACCTCCGTTACGTAATGGGTTGATCCTTGCCTCAAAGTCCCCCAGGCGCCGCGATCTTCTGAATCAGGCAGGTCTGACGTTTGCGGTGATACCGAGCGCTGTGGATGAAAGCTCTGTGCCCATGACATCGCCGGAAAAACACGTTCGACTCCTTGCCGAAGTCAAGGCAGGAGAGATTGCCGAGAGATATCCCGAAAAGTGGGTCATCGGCGCGGACACCATAGTCGTCATTCAAAACAGCGTCTTGGGCAAGCCCCGTACGAAAGACGAAGCGCGTCTTATGCTTGAGTCGCTCAGTGGCAACACACACAAGGTGCTGACCGGCTATTGCATCTGTTGCAAAGCGGCGCAACACTCCTTTTCCGAGACTGTGGAAACCAGGGTTGTGTTTAAGCCGCTGACCAAAGCGGAGATCGATTGGTACATCAATACCAATGAACCCTTTGATAAGGCTGGGGGATATGCAGCACAGGGGCTGGGGACTTTTTTGATCAAGAGGGTCGAGGGTTCCTACACCAATGTGGTGGGCCTTCCGGTATGCGAGGTGATGGATTGTTTAATAAAGGCGGGCGTGGTTCAACGCTAAGGGTTCGCGAAGAAATAAATTTGCATTTTCAGGAGTCGAGGCGCACGCATGGCAAGACGCGAGGAGGGCGAATAGCAAGCTATTTTACCGACGAGCAACGCAGCCAGGCGGGATGAATCGGCGCATCAAAATGTGAAGTTATTTTTGAGCGAGCCCTAAGGGTAAGCTGAAGGTGACAGGTTAACGGGGTGAAGCGATATGGTAATGCTTGAGATAAAAACCAGACTGAAACACGTTAAAGATCAAATCAGCAAGACTGCCGTGGCCTGTGGCCGTGACCCGGAAACGGTGAAGTTGGTCGCTGTTAGCAAAACCGTACCCACAGATCGCATTCTTGCTGCCATCAGAGCAGGTGTGACAGACCTTGGAGAAAACTACGTGCAGGAGGCAAGGGAAAAGATCGAAGCCCTCAGGGAAGAAAACGTTTCGTGGCATTTCATAGGCCACCTTCAATCCAACAAGGCAAAATATGTGGTCAGGCTCTTTGAACTGATTCATTCAATAGACAGCCTTAAACTGGCAAAGGAGTTGAACAAACGAGCCAGTGCGCTGGGCAAGGTCCAAAAGATCCTTGTCCAGGTAAACATCTCCGGCGAGGCCACCAAGTCCGGCATAGAAACAGAACAGGCCGTTCGCCTGGTGCGCGACATTGCCCCCCTGGAAAACATTTCAATTCAAGGGCTCATGACCATGCCCCCTTTCTTCAACGCCCCGGAAAAAGTGCGTCCCTATTTCAAAGCCCTCAAGAACCTGCAGGACCTGATCCGCGATGAGGCCATTGCCGATGTGCACATGACAGAACTATCCATGGGCATGAGCGGAGATTTTGCTGCCGCCATCGAAGAAGGGGCCACCCTGGTGCGCGTGGGCACAGCGATTTTTGGCGAAAGGGCCTGACTCAGACTAATCCGCCAGTATGGCATCAAGCCGTTCAAGATCGTTTATGACTCGCCAGCGTGCACTACCCTCCTCTGATCGCTTTTTCCAGTATTCAAGACGGCTCATGTATTCTCGTGGGTCGATATTGTCACTCCGAAGCTTGGTGACATTGAGCGCGACAACATTGAAACCGCGCATCTGAATGGGAAAATCACGAACATACCCTTTGGCAAGCTCTTCTTTCAAATCAGAAAAAATCAGGATGTATTTTCCCCCGGCTCCGGTCTCATTCAAATACTCCACCGCCTGCAAGACGCCGCCCGTAATATCCGTATATGGACTCCCCTTGACAGCGGAAACGAACTTGTCAATTTTGTCGCGGAAGATCCGTTTCTGCCCATTGGAAACTGACGGGCGCCTGTCAAACGTGGTTTTTGCAATGATGTCTTTTTCGCTAAAACTCGCTGTGTCAACCCTTGCTACTCCAAGGGAGTCTCCTGGCTCCAGTGTGCCAAGAAGATAGTGAACAATCGAGCACGCTTTGTTCAACTCATTTTTATATGTGCCCGAGGTGTCCATAAGCATGTACACGCCACGGCGGTGATTTTCTGCGTCAGAACAACCGGTGAGCAATCCTCCAATGAACAAAAGAACAATAATGGCAATAGATTTTTTTTTCATGTCGTCTCCTCTTGAGGATTTATCTTAGCCTGTTGTCCTCTATCATGAACAAGCTTCTCTACCCATAAGGGAGGAAAAATCAGCAAGTCGTATATGTTTACCATTAATTCACCTGAATAATCGGCGACGTTTCCAACCAACCGAAGCAAAAAGGCGATCCAGCGCAGCAGCCCTGCCAATGCGATCCCCATCACCGTTCGGGAAGAGTTTACAAAAGACTCCAGTGGTATGGCCACGAATGTCAATGCAAATGGCAGGATAAATCCCATCACCATCTGGCCGACCGTGGGTATCCAGCTACTCACCGGCTGAACCGCTTCCAGAGCAGCCAGGGATTGTCTCAAGGCCTGCATGTCAGCCGCAATCCGGTCACGCATAAAGGCCAGCGCTGACTCAACTCCTGCCAGAACCAACAGGATACTAAATGTAGTCCAGATCATTCTCACACGCATTTTGTCATCCATTGATCCGATAATAGGAAACAACTTGGTAATGCGAAGCGATTCCATGAGATAGAGCCCCATAGCAACCTCTACAAGAATGATCACCAGTGCGGCCACATTCGATGTCTTGAATTGCCCAATATAACTGCCGCCACCAACCATTTCCGACATGGGCAGGGCAATCAAATTGAAATTGATAATGGCTCCTCCAATCGCAATAAGCAGTACAAAGCCGGAGATAACAAACTGGGTCATTGCGGATGAGGATAACGTACGTTCAGCCTCGTCAGCCTGAGCTCGAATCTTTTCATATTGTTCCATCCTGCTGTCTATGACTGTCGAACGTTCCTGCAGACCGTTGATGGTTTTGCCAACTTGATCCAGGGTCTGTGTCAGTTTGCGCCAATAGGGCATCATCTTCTTTAGTAGAGTATGACGAACACCCATGCTTTTCCTGTATTCTTCCATGGCGCCTTTATATTGTTTAACGCCGGTCTTGTGGATCTCCTTCAATATGTTTGTCACTGTCGCATCACCAGTAGGGGGAATCTTGGCAATAGCCTCCACTGCATCCACCCAGGTCGGTGGAGGGGGAGGCAACTCAGCACTTTCTATGTAGTCTTCATCAATGTGAGTAATCTGATCTGCCAGAGCACGCTGTATGGCTGGATAACCACTCAGATCGCGTTTGACAACTGCATCCACCCTGTAGAACTCGCGCTCAATCAATCGCTCCACCGATTCCCTGCCGGCAGCAAGCAGAACCTGTCTATTGCGGTACGCCAGTCTTTTCTCTGCGAGCGCTACGGATCTGGAAGCCAAACGCATTCCACTACGAATAATACGGCTTAACGATCTGATGGCGCCATGTGCAGGGCAGCGAGCAAGATACAACATAACAATGGCAAGCAGTAGCCATATCAGAACGGACAACCCAGGAGAACCAGGCAAGATGATAAAAAAATCTGTCGATGACATGATACCCTCCTTTCGAATATTGCTCCTTTTTGAGAAAATATGGGCTTTTTTTCTCTCTTGCTTGTATTGCCTGTAGCCCTTTCCGCAATATACATGCCACTGTCTGTCTATATGTATACATGTCAGAGGAGGCCTGTCCAACAAATGCTTGGGTCCTGCGAATACAGGAAACACGGGGGTCATATCAATGGATGCAGGAAAACGTGCAATGCCTGCCAAGAGCGTAGGTTCAGGAAGCCCTGAACCAGGGAGAGGGATGGTATCGACACAATAATTACAATATTGAAATATGAAGCTCGCTTTCAGGCCTTCTTGATTGACACACAAGCCTCGTTTTCCTAAACTCCGGTAGCCAGAAAGGGGCTTCTTCACCATCACTTCTCAGGATCATGGAGGTATTGACATGAAAATAACCAGTCTGGATAAGATCGATAAGATAGAGGTTACAATGGAGGGCGCAAGGGACGTCTGGAAGCAGATTCCCATATCAGGAAATGACGGCTCACCCGTGTTCTCCTTTCGCGTATTTACGATTGAGGGGAAAGGCTATACGCCTTACCACACCCACCCCTTTGAACATTTGAATTACGTCATACAAGGCCATGGCACGTTAGTCGCAGAAGGCGGCGAGGAACGTGAGGTCAAGAAGGGGGATTTTGCCCTGGTCCTCCCTGATGAGAAACACCAATACAGGAACAAATCGGCAACAGAGCCACTAATCATGATCTGTGCGGTTCCCAAGGAGTTCGAATAAAAGCTAAAGCATATCCATCACTCTGACGAAAAGATGAACAGTATTTCTAACTTAATTGTATAGAAAATTGGGACCTGGGCGGTTGCTTGAAAAATCCCCCTAAATTCCCTTTAATAAAGGGGGACTTTTTAGTCCGCCGGAGGCGGATTTCCCCCCTTTGTAAAAGGGGGGTTAGGGGGGGTTTAGATGGTATTGATAAGACGACGTATCTCCTAACCGCACAGGTCAGAAAATTGCATTTCTGAGCGGCGTAGTCCCGCCGATTGCGGGACTACATGAAATCGCAAAGTGACTTCATAACCGCATCGCTCACAAACAATAATGACACCAAGAGCAAAAAAATCATTTCATCCCATCCCGTTTGGAAAATACCTGCTTTTAGATAGAATTGCCGTGGGCCGTGAGGCCGAATTCTACCTGGCCCAAAAGAGGGACGAAAAAAGCCCTGAGAAACCTATTGTCATAAAAAAAATGCTTCCCAGGCTCACCTCAGAAGAGGGCTTGATCAAAACCTTCATCAACGAAGCCAAGCTTGCCGCTTTCCTGGAACATCGGAACATCATTAAAACCTATGATTTCGGAACCATTGAGGGCGCTTATTTTGTTGCCATGGAATATCTCTTTGGCAAGAGTCTTCGAGCCATAGACAGTATGTCGAAGCAAAAAGAGCGACGAATTAGCCTGGGAAATGCCCTTCATGTTGCGGCCCAGATTTGCAGCGGACTTGATTACGCCCACAAATTGAAAGACCCTCAGGGAAACAATGGCTGCATCATTCACAGAAATATTTGTCCTGATAGCGTTTTCGTAACTTACAACGGTCGGATAAAGCTCACAGATTTCAGCGTTTCCACCAACGGCAGCCGCGACGACAAATCCCAGATGGATATCATGAAAGGCAAGTTGGCCTACATGTCTCCGCAACAGGTCGATGGAAAAACCATCGACCACCGCTCTGACATCTTTTCCACAGGAATTCTCCTGTATGAAATGGTCACAGGCAAGAAGATGTTTGATGGAGAAACCATGCAGGTCTTTTCCAGGGTACGGCAAGCAAGATTTGACCCACCGGAAAGCATTGTTGATTGCCAATACCCCAAAGTCTATGAAATCATCAATCGGGCGCTTGAGAAAAAGCCGGAAAAACGTTACCAGTCCGCTGGAGAAATGCTTGCCGACCTGAAGAAAGTTACCATGGCCATCCCCTCCCAGCCAACCGCCGCGGATCTTGCCGAGTATATGAAAGGCCTTTTTGAGGAAAGGATGGGCGCTGACAAACTCGCTAACAAGCGGGCTGCACAGATCACCGTTATCGACGTATCAACCGAGCAAACCGGTCTTGAAGAATCCCCCCGTAAAAAAGCCGCACAGACCGATTCTCCAGCGACATCGCAAGGGGAAATCGATACTGAGGAACCTCCTGGTCATCCCGCTGCACAGAAAGAGCCGGTGGAGCTGTCAGCAAAGGAGGCCGGGCTTGAAGAACTCTCTGATCAAGAGGCTGCAAAGACCTCTTCCATTGGGCCACCGGTAGCCAAGATTCATGCTCGCCAACCCACTGATCGACCGGCTGCACCGGCCGCTCCAGTAAAGCCATCAACAGATGAGGCCAGCCCTGTTGAAGAACCCCGTCGTCAGGAGACCGCACAGAGCCATTCCGCGGGACTATCAAACAAGGTGACGAATGTCGAAAATATCCCTGAGCAGAACCTTCAAGAGATAGATTCCGGACGGCAGGCGCAACCGGTAAGAGGCAGCCTTGATCCAGATCTTAAGGATAAAACCCAAGCAAAGGCCCACATTATGCCTGCAGAAGGACGACCGAAGAAAGGAAACGCCAAAGCCTTTTGGTATGCAGCCCTTGCAGCACCCCTTGTCGTCATCTGTGCGGTTTCTGTCTGGCTGTTCTGGAGAGAGCCAGACACGATGCGGCTAACGGCTGTTGAGTCAAGCAAACTGGAGGCAGCCATTGAAGCGCTTGAAGCAGAGCGATTTGTCGAGGCAATCACCCTGCTTGAAGAAGTCATGGCTGGCAACCCCACGATGATCAACGTGGTTTCGGCCCCGTACTCGCGTGCTCTGCAGGGTCGAGCTTCCGGACTTATCGACGCTGACCCTCACGAGGCCAAAGCTCTGCTCCTAAAAGCTGTGGAGTTGGATCAGGGCAGTGCAAAGGGGCTATCCCAACTGGGTCTCATCTATCTCCAGGAAAAGGACTACACCAAGGCCATTCAGGCATATAAAAAGGCGGCCGACCTGGACTCCCAGTTTGCTGAGACTTTCTTCAATCTTGGATATCTTTATGCTATCACCAAACATTATGCCAAGGCAGAGGGGATGTACGGACGTGTGGTTGAACTGGCGCCATCTTTTGTTGATGAGGCGCTCTTCAATCTCGCAGTGGTCCAGAAGCGGCTGGACAAACGGGCCGAGTGCATTAAGAATCTGAAGCGGGCGATAAAGCTTAATCCTAAGAACAAGCAGGCAAAACGATATCTCAAGTCGTTGAAGGGCACATAGGTGAAGACTCGATGAAGATCAATAGCAGACGAATCATTCGAACGGATCTGGTGTGGATTATTCTGATCTTGCCGTTTATCGGTTGTGCGAGCTTGAGCAGGACCTCCCAGGAGGGAGTGGCCGACGAATCCCAGCAAGTATCGTCAACAGATGATAAATCAACGACTCAAGCGCTCCCGGAAGAGGTCAAACCGACTACTCCTGAAGCAGAGCCAGCTCAACAACAATCGAAGTATCTGGTGCACAAGGTCAGATGGCCGGGTGAAACGCTGTCGGTTATTTCTCAGTGGTATACAGGAAAAGCGAGAAACTGGAAGATCCTGGCCGACACCAATCCCAAGCTCAACCCTAATAGGATTTTTAGGGGAAATGAAATTCGTATTCCTGATGACTTGTTGAAAAAACGAGAACCGATGCCAAAACGATTCGTTGCCAGGTTTGCTCAGAAATCGAAAAAAAAGATATCCACTTCAAGGCCTTCACCCACACCCAACGAAGAGGAAGATTTCACCCTTTTCGGCCCCAAAGGAATGCCCGAGTAGAGAATCCGACCCCGGAAGACGTAGCTTTGATCTGTCCGCCAAAAGCAGACTACAACAGGCTATCTCTTTGCCACCCCATGCACCCAAATCAGCGACCACCGGTAGAACTGGTGGTATGAGGAAGGCCCCTAAAAGGGGCCTGAACCCTCGTTCATTCTTTTTGACAGGATGAACAGGATCTCAAGGATTTGGTTTTTAATTTCTCCCTTCCCAGATGGAAGGTAGAAAAC
>JAFGFW010000126.1 GCA_016930875.1 Deltaproteobacteria bacterium
CATCTCGCAGTTGCTGGCGGAGATGGGCTTCGAGATGGTCGAGGTAACCAAACTCAGCGGCGACGGCGGCATCGATGTCCGGGGCACTCTGGTGGTCGGTGACGTAGTCCGCATCAAGATGGCTGTCCAGGTCAAGAAATGGAAGCTGAAGAACAACATCCTGGCCCCGGTGGTTCAGCAGGTGCGCGGCAGCCTCGGAGCGCACGAGCAAGGGCTGATTATAACCACCAGCGACTTCAGCCCAGGAGCCGTCAAGGAAGCGGCCCAGGCAGATAAAACCCCCATCGCCCTGATGAACGGGGAACAACTCGTGATGCTGCTGATGGAACACGGCATCGGCGTTCATCGCTCCACACCGGATCTGTTCGAGATCGATGAAGAGTTTGCTATGGGAGGGAATGTTAAGTGAAGGCTGCGAAAGGTTCTCAAAAATACGATCACGGCTCGAAAGGCGAGGCACAAAAATCAAAGGTGAGAACGTAATGAGGGGAAATCTGCCAAAACCTATCAAGAAGCAGCGCGAGGTGTTGTACATGCCTTCAGCAGGGCACACTGCCGTGCTCGGAACTGCTGGAAGCGGTAAGACGACACTCGCTCTCTATCGGGCTGCCTATCTGTCCGAGCCGTCGATGCCACATGCTGGAAGGACGCTGCTCCTGACATTTAATAAAACACTTGTCACCTATCTTAAATATCTCAAACCCATTGAGCTACAGAATGTCCAAGTTGAAACCTACCATACATTCGCACGAGGTTATCTCAACAACCGTGGGAAAATGAGCAGGAATTGCATTTGCGATCCTGACTACAGAAACACGTTCATTTCCCAAGCAGTCAAAGTAGTCGAATCCGGCTACGAACCGTCAAAATTCTTTAAGAGGCCGCTCGAATTTTTCTCTGACGAAATCCAGTGGATTTTCAGCCATGGGATCACTTCCCAAGAGGAATATGTGGAAGTGGAGCGCGTTGGGCGTATCGGCACAAATCTTTCCCGCAAGCTTAGGCCAGTCATGTACGAGATTCTCAACAAGTATCTCGATATTCGAACTGCCGCTGGAAAATTGTATGACTGGGATGACATCTCTATTGCTGTGCGAAAAGAGTTCGAAGAGGATTCTTCGGCACGTTTTTATAAGCACATAATCGTTGATGAAGGGCAAGATTTCTCCCCAGAGATGATTCGCTCGCTGGCGGCAGCAATCCCTGAAGACGGTTCACTCTCGTTTTTCGGGGATGTTGCTCAGCAAATCTATGGACAACGGATGAGCTGGCGCTCTGCTGGACTGAATATCCCTCAACAGTGGTTCTTCAAAGAAAACTACCGAAATACAAAACAGATCGCTCAGTTGGGGCTGGCTATTTCCAGGATGCCTTTTTTCCAGGATATTCCCGATTTGGTTGAACCCACATCACCAAGGGCCGACGGCGCGTTGCCTACCTTAGTCGACTGCACAGACAAGGATCAACAGGTTGAAATCGCACTTCGGGCAGCAAGAGGTGCTGGGAAAACTCAGAGTGTTGCCATCCTCGTAAAAGATAGAGCCCAGGAAAAGATCTTTAGCTCCGCCTTGGGAGCAAACGCTACACGATTACACCGCGACCTTCAGGTATGGAATGACGGCCCCGGCATTTACCATGGCACCTATCACGCGGCTAAGGGGCTTGAATTTGACGTTGTGATACTTCCTTTCTTGGATGCGGACAATCTTCCCGATCCGGACTACATAGCCTCTCACGGGGAAGAGGATGGTCTTACGCATGATGGCAGACTTCTCTATGTGGCGGTAACGAGAGCAAAAACGAGCTTGATCCTGCTATACACCAAGGAGCTCACATCACTGCTGCCTGTTGACGAATCACTCTACCAGAGGGTCAAGCCATGAACTTGATTCAACAGGAGTGCGTCAATCGTGGGATCACTCGGATCTGCCATTTTACGCAGTCGAGAAACCTCGCTCATATTTTTGATGATCCTCTCGGGCTTTGTTCGAAGCGGACGCTTCAGCAGTATGATATGCCGCATAATCCGACCGACCCAGACCGATATGACGGGCGGGATGATCTGATTTGCTGCTCTATCGAATATCCGAACACCTACTACTTCGCGAAAGTCCGCGAACAAGACCACTTGTTCAAGGATTGGGTAGTGTTGATGATCGATGCCAGCTATCTGTGGCAGCCTGAGACTTGCTTTTGCCCGTGCAATGCCGCTCGGTCTCGTGGTGCTTATATCCAAACAGGGATAGTCGGGTTTCGATCACTTTACGCGGACACATCCCCTGGGATTACTTTTTCCCGTCCTGGCAGACATCTTCCCGCTGCACCAACCGATATTCAGGCGGAAGTTCTCCTTAAAGACCCGATTCCACTTGATTCAATTGCCGGTATTGCAGTTCATACAGAAGAACAGGCTCATCGGGAAATATGCAGATTGGAGCTCCAGGGAATAACACTCGACAAACAAATTTACATCGCTCCGGACTTTTTCAATAAGGCATCGCTTTCGCGGTTGATTCAACGCGGAGTCCGAGCGACGGAAACGATATATGAAAACGGAGGTCTACATGGCCGATAACAACACAATAAGGCTAAAAACAAGCAAAGGCGTAGGAGCCATGCTTGGGGCTGCTTTTGGTGACGCACTGGGTTGGCCCAATGAGCGAATTGCCAAATCAAACGCCTCAAAACAAACCCAAGGCCGTCTGCATGATTTTAAGAGATGGACTCGACGCTCCGGCGGCCGCTTTTTTCCTCATGAAGAGATTATTGAGGCAGGTGAGTACAGCGACGACACCCAACTTATACTGTGTCTCAGTCGGTCTTTGCAGAAAGGTGAAACGTGGTGGGAACACTTCACACAGGTTGAGTTACCCTTTTGGTCCGTTTATGAACGTGGTGGTGGCGGAGCAACTAAAAGAGCTGTGGAGTCATGGCTGGATGGTGTCATGCCATGGAGTTCTAACCGGAAGCCACAGGATGTGAAGCGATATTACGACGCAGGAGGAAACGGTGTCGCGATGCGCGTTCTCCCTCACGTCTTGCTTCTGGGCGAAAAGGAATTTCCCAAAATAGCCACTAACATTTTCCTTGATGGTATAGCGACACATGGACACCCCCGGGCGCTGTTAGGCGCTTTGGCTTACGGTTTCGCGCTTTGGGCGGCTTTTCGCAAGGATTCGAAAC
>JAFGFW010000127.1 GCA_016930875.1 Deltaproteobacteria bacterium
CCCAATGCCCCAATGCCAGGATTCTGTATATCGATCATCGATCACACTTCCGTTCACTGTTCAATTGCTGTTCAATATGTTCAATATAAATTGTCGGATCAGAAACTCCAGCTTCTTGAAACCCTTTCATTCTAAGAAGGCAGCTGTCACACTGACCACAGGCTTTTCCATCTGGTGATGGGTCGTAGCAACTGTGGGTCATGCCATAATCAATACCGAGTTCCGTGCCTTTCTGAATAATCTGGGCCTTGGTCATACGGATGAGAGGCGCTCTAATCCTTATCTTGGTTCTTCCTTCCACACCTGCCTTGGTCGCCAGGTTGGCCATACGCTCAAAGGCTTCAATGTACTCAGGGCGGCAATCCGGATATCCACTGTAATCGATAGCGTTTACTCCTATGAAAATATCCGATGCCCCAAGCACCTCCGCCCATGCCAAGGCATATGATAAAAATATGGTATTTCGCGCAGGAACATAAGTTACCGGAATTTTCTTCGACATCTCCTTTTCACTTCTGGCTTTTGGCACGTCAATGTCATCTGTCAGGGCTGAACCACCAAGTTTACCCAGATCAACATCAACGACCAAGCGTTGTTTCGATCCTAGTTTATCTGAGACTCTCTCGGCAGCCTGCAACTCTGCTGCATGACGTTGTCCATAACGAAAACTCAGATTATAGACCTCGTAACCCTCGTGCTTTGCGATGGCCATTGCGGTGGTTGAGTCAAGCCCTCCGCTAGAAAGGACTATGGCTTTCTTCTTATCACTCATTGACCAATAACGCCTCAGACCCCCCTCTGATGGGTGGGCCAGATGAACTTGTGGATTTGAAGGTGCAGCCTCACGTCCAACCGATCTTTCAAGATCCACTCTGCCACTGTCTTTGGCTCAATCTTGCCAAAAACAGGGGAAAGGTGAACCGGATGGTCTCTGCAAAAGCCGGAAGGCCGACTTTCCAGGATCTTCTTCGCAAATTCATAGTCCTTACGATCTGTGATGACAAATTTGACCTCATCATGGTCGGTCAACCTGTTCAGATTTTCCAGGTCATTCTGCCCGGATTCCCCACTTGAAGGACACTTGATGTCTACAATTTTCACGCAACGGGCATCGACCCTGCTGATGTCTTGACTACCATTTGTTTCCATCAAGACACGGTATCCGTCGGCTAGCAGACGATTGACCAGAACTGGTGTCTCTGGCTGAATTAAAGGTTCGCCACCTGTGATTTCAACTAGGGAACATTGGTAAGATGTGATTCGGTCTAAAATGTCGTCGATATCCAGTTCTTCGCCCTCATCGTAGGCATACTGCGTGTCACAGTAGGAGCATCTAAGATTACATCCGGTCAGCCTCACAAAAACACAACGACGGCCAGCATAGGTGGATTCACCCTGAATGCTATGGAAAATCTCGTTAACCTTCAGAGTCACACCTACTCCTCCCAATAGAAAGCGCCGGCCCCAGGGGTTTCACACACTTTGACCTTAGACACTTTCACGGAGTCAGTATTCAACTTCCCCCCCAACTCATGATACAGGAACTTTGCAATATTCTCGGATGTGGGATTCACTTCTTTAAATGCCGGCAAATCGTTAAGATTGAAATGGTCAAGACTTTCGAGGACATCCGTGACTCCCCGCTTTATCTCCCTGAAATCGATGCCGATTCCGATCCCATCTAACTCACTGCACTTCACATAAACTTCGATGATCCAGTTGTGCCCATGTACCCGAGAACAATCGCCCTGGTAACCTTTCAGAGAGTGGGCGGCAGAAAAATGGGTTTTTACATAGACTTCGAAGACTCCGGGCATATGTCCTCCCTGTGGACTTTCAGTTTGAAAGTGACTAGATATGTTTTTCTGTAACTTTCATAAGTTATGACCGGCCAAACGTGGTGAATAGCAAACGTCCTATCATCTCTAAGGACCCGGTGATCATACCACATTCACTGTGCCGGCACCATGTCATGTTCAGTGCTTATCCTTCCCAAATCCAACTCTGCTTCAACCCTCCATATCTCTCCGCCGCGACTGCAAGCTCTTCCGCAACCGCTCCACTGAGATGCGCAGGCTCCAAAACCTCAGCCTGCCTACCAGATATAAAAAGGGGCCGAGTCTACGTTTGACTCTTGTGCCAAGAGGGCCGTATCCTACCCACCCCTATTGCTCTCTTCAACTGCTTCTTCTGTGAAGCTCTCGCAGCGCTCGGCTTTTTCGGAACCCTTTCGGAAGAGTTTGCTTTCTCGGTTGCCGGCCAACAGGGGACCTAAGACGATTCTTGCGAATCAGGGCCTTGCGCTTTGTATCGCCGTATTTCCCGAATCTACCGCCCATAGGTTCATCCACTAGTGGGTTGCTCTGTGAGAGACACTTTTTTCCTCTCGCCCGCTCCCCTTCGACAAGCTCAGGGCCGGTCGCTCGAGCACGCAGAGGCTCAGAGAAAATATTTGTCCGATTCTTTGAGAGGAAGAATCAGACAAAAAACTCAGTCCGTCGGCGGAGCATGAACTGTGATCGTCATGCATATTGATTTAGGGGACGTTCGTGCAGAACATGCATAGTTCTTTGCGACCGCCTTGCCCTCTTTGGCCAGTTTTGAGAATCCGCAGCTTGCGCTTGGCATCGCCGTATTTTCCAAGTTCACCTCCCATGGACACTTTCAATCTTCGCATCAAAGTTATTCACCATAGTCAACTGGGTCCCCTAATTCCCCGATATCTTGCCAACCCGTATGCTTATAGAGCAGTAATCTTTAATCCAATGGGCGTCCCCGATCTGCCCGCAAAAGCAGTTTTTAGATGAAGGTGACGGAGAACCACAATCCAATCCCGAACACGATATGCAAGAAGAGCTGTTCAGCCCAGGCGAATCGG
>JAFGFW010000128.1 GCA_016930875.1 Deltaproteobacteria bacterium
ATGATGTTCTGGTGGAGGATCTTTTATGCGGCCAAAGAGAGCTGGACCGTTCCCAAGCAAAACTGGGAAGGGGTCCTTTGGGGGCTCTTTACGGGTGATGACGATGCACTGAAAGAGCAGTGTCGCCGCATCATAGAAAACGCGAAAAAGGTAGGAGCCAAGACAATTCTATATCCGGAATGAGGGCACGCCTACTATGCGACCCGGTTGGGTTTCACGAAATTCTTTCCAGAGGTTTTTGAAGAATTCAGGTGCATGAGTGTTTTTGAGCTTTTGAAGGAATACATTGAAACGGGCAGGATCAAGCTCGACAACTCCGAGTTTGTGGACAAAACCATAACCATTCATGACCCCTGCAACTATCACAGAAAGTCATTGATGTCCTTTGGACAACACTTCCTGGATGAGTGCAGGTGGGTAACGGCTCAGTGCTGCCCGAACATAGTTGAGATGGATCCCCACGGGCTGGACGCGTTTTGCTGTGGGGCAGGCGGCGGGGCCTGGGCCATGCCATATGTGCAAGAACGGCTTGACTACGGCAAGTTCAAGGCAGACCAGATCAAGGCTACAGGCACCGATCTGATATGCGCCCCCTGCCACAACTGCCGGGACCAGATCATGAAAGCCCTCACCCCGGAGTACAATCTCCCCCAGAGGACCTACTACATCTGGGAGCTGGTATCAGAGTGCGTGATCATGGAGCCGTGGAGTGAAGAAGAGGTCAAAAAGTCCCATGAAGAACGAGATAAGCAGTATGAAAGGGATGAAATCGACTTAGAAGCAGATGTGTACTAAACCCGACTACCTGGGTAATCAGGAATAGAAGAAGAGGAAAAGGGATGCTGAAACATTCAGCATCCCTTTTTTCACGGCTTCGCACAAAGTCACGAATTGGAGTCATTGCAAATAGTTCCGCACCTTCAAAAATAATACCTGGCCCTCAATTCTACTTTATAATCATTCTGTTTTTCACCATATTCACTGAGCCTTTCTCCGGCAATAAATGCTCCTTTAAGTCTCAACTCCAGATTCGTGATACCGGTATATAATAGCTCCGGCGAGAGGGAAAAACTCTGATCGTTGACATTAAATATCCAGGTCATGGAGGGGGTGAAGTAGAGGATATCACATGGCTCCTTCTGGCTGATACGCAGGTAAAGGTAGTCTCTCATGGGGTTCATCTTGCCATATCTGCCTTCGCTAAGATTTGATGCCTTCTTTAGGCGGACATCGTTTCCCGTTGAAAGATAAAGGTCATAACCATTGTCGATATAAGAAAAAAAGTCTTTCATTTCACCTTTGGTAAGTCCTGTGCCATTGTGGTAGTATTCAAGAATATAGGTGGTATCCAGGACGCTCAGGTAGCAGAAGCCCACAAGGTAACTCTGGATATGGGATTCCGTCTCAAACGTTGTTCCGTCCTGGTCAATAAGGCTTTTTTTGTAATCCTTGATATAGGCAAACTCCCCGTGAATCTCAAGGTTGGCCAAAATATTCCTGGAAAAATCAAATCCATAGCGTGGGGTCTTGCTATCCCCGGCAAGGAACATCAAGTCAATATCCGTGTCATAATATAAGAAATAGAGCTTCCCTGCGAAATTGAACCTATGATCATCCCCAAAATCGTCATTCACCTCTTCACAAACCGGTATCAGTACCGGGGTAAAGGAAAAGGTTTTTAGAGGCCCTTCCAGGCTTCTTGTGTAATCTGCCGAGGCCACGATGAAGCCCTCCAGGTTGAGAGCAGGATCATCCGGGTTCTTGGGCCTGTCAACAAATGCCACCGGATTCCAGGCATACCCCTTTCCCCATTTCAGGGTCTTTTTCCCTGCATCAATGGTCAGAGAGAAGGAAGGTTTTACCGACAAATACGCCTCGTAGGCGGTCGTTTCTCCGGACCAACCCTCATAAGTCTTTTCCAGGTCGCTATTGGTCCTCACAAAAAACCGTGAAACACCCTTTTCGTAGCTTCCTTCCAACTGAAGTGCGAAATCATATTCCTCAACGACACGCCCTTCATCTCGATTATAGAATTTGAGTTTGTATAGGGAGGCATCCCTGTCCAGGCCAAAAAGAATTGGCCTGAACTCGGCATAACCGCCGAGATGGTAGGACTTTTTCTCAATTTCCGAGAGGTCAAAAGAGAATTCATCCTGTGAAAGGGCGCTCTGTGTAAAAAAATGACAGGCGAGCAAGCATAGAAAGAAACAAGATATTTTTCTGATACTGGATACTGGATACTGGATACTGGAATCGGAAAAAACAAATTCCTGTGCTCTTGGAGGCGAGATTCTAATGTGCATGAGTGGACTTATCTCAACGACTCCATATTGGGCATATAAGTCAAGGTGAAGACTTCATCTTTCAAGTACCTTTGTTTAATTTTGGCGAATATCATGATGGACTTGTAACCTTTGTAAAGAGGGCTCATTGTTTCCACTACGGATGGTCTTACAATGCCTCCTCCAAAGTCTTCTGTTTTTTTGAAATATAGGGTCTTTATCAGCATTGAAGCCTCTGTTAAGCAGTCCACCTTCCTGGGCAATATCTTGTTCTTATCCACCCACATTTTGAGTTTGTCATAGGCAACGGTTTTTGTTTTTGCCTTAAGATGGAGGACATACTCATTCCCCGTATCCTCCATCTGTACAACATTGTATTCGGCCGCATAATCCAATCGCAATATATCAGAGTTGTTGAACACCCCTCCCACAACGGACTGAAGGCTCGTTACGCGAATCGGTTTCCCCACGTTCGGGATATAGAGCCACATGTTATCCCCGAGCCTGAGCGTGCTTCTCCCTTTCTCACTTGCAGGGGAGAGAAACAGCGCTGCCACCTTGTCTCCCCCTTTCTTTACCGTAAACAGTATGAACTCCCTTTTTTTTCCATCCGGCTCAATGTTTATGAGCTTTCTGTACATCTCATAGGAGTCGGGGTTGAGGTTTCTGTCTACCTGCTCCAAAAGCAGATTAGCGTCGATCGCAAAAGCAGGGCCTGCAAACAACAGCGATACAAAGACGGCTATAGTTTTGAGCATAAGTAATCTCCCTTCTGTTTCAAAAAGCTTTACAGACGTGCATTTTTTCTGCCTGCTACTTGAGTTCCAAAGCCTTCTTGACAGCCTTATCTACATGACCCTCGAATTCAATATAACGTACCTGCTTATTCTTTAGGACATTAATCATTTTGATGCCAAAGCTTTCAGCAACCACAATAGTGACGCCCTTCGCGGCAAGGAAATTTGCTGCTGAAGGCCCGGCCCCGCTGGCTGCATCTTCGTAAGGATTAGAGACGGCTTCTGTTAGATTACCCTTGCCATCAAAGATGAGATAGTATGGGCTGCGAGCAGCCAGATTGCTTACTGAAGCTGCGGTAGTTTTCCCAGTGGATGCGACCGCAATCTTCACTGGCCCCTTCTCGGCGGAATACGCCCAAACTGGTATCGTTAGTGAAATAACGAGACTTAAAAAAGGGATCATCTTTTTCATGTTATACCTCCTATACATGTCTCAGTGCCTGGACAGGGTCCATTCTTGAGGCCTTAAAGGCCGGCTGAAGGCTTGCCAGGACAGAGACCATTATTACGATGACTGATATAACCAAGAGATCGTTCGGATTTACGGATGTGGAGAGGATCAGGCCCTTTTGCCTGCCAAAATTAAAGGTGATTTCAGAAAAGTTGATGACAAAAATGATTGCTCCCCCCAGAATGCTGCCGATAACCGCACCGATTAAACCGAGGCAGAAGCCCTCGATGACAAACATGGAAAGGATTTTGCCGGGCAGAGTGCCTATGGCCGCTATGGTTCCTATCTCTCTCACCCGTTCATAGACGGCCATAATCATCACATTCATGATGCTTATCAATACAATGGCTACAAGCATGAGTTTGATGAAGAATGTCATCATATCAATCATGGTCGCCACGTTATAGAAAGGGGAGAGCTTTTCCCATGTATGCACCTCGAAGATGGGCTTGCCTTGCTCGGTTCGTTCTTTTGAAAGCATATCCTGGAGCTTGTTATGTGTCTCGTGTAGTTGACTAAACTCTTTTATCCTTATGGCGATCTCGCTCATCTCCATGTTATCCATCCTGAGAATCTCCGTGGCATCTTCGATATGGATGTATCCATCCCTCCCTCCTGGCCCGGTGACACTCTCCAGTATCCCTCCTACTCGGAATTGTTTCCCGTTTACAGAACCGTCCTTGTTTGTCGCAATGACAACGACCATGTCACCAACTTTGGCTTTCATGCCTTTCGCAAGGAGTTCCGGAACAAGAATCTGTCCTTTCTTGATGATCTTTTCTCCCTCTCTTATCCTTGATAGAAGAAACGGAGCCGTCTTTATCTCTTTTTCAGGATATACACCATTAACTTTTATATTCGTTGTCTCAACAAAATTGCTGAACATACCGGCAAACTTTATCCTCGGTGAATATGCCTCTATCTCCGGAATTCCTTTGATCGCCTCGTCAATTTTTTTGACGGCCTGCGACTTCAGATTCATGGTAAGCGGCAAGCTGTCTATGGAGGCCACATAGCCTTTTCTGTGTATCTGGATATGTCCGAGAAATGAGTCCGTGATCTGGCCTATCATCATGTCCTTGAACGACCCTGACACCGCTACAAAGACTGAGACGAATACAACACCGGTGACAATCAATGAGGCTGTGAGGATGGTCCTTCTTCTGTACCTTCTGAGGTTTCTCACAGCAATCCTGAGTAGATTAAACATCGTCTGTACCTCCTTTCGCCTCTCTGCCGGCCAGCCCTCCATCCTCAAGTGTATAGATGATCTCCGCCTCGGCCACTACCCTCGGGTCATGGGTTGAGAATATGAACGTCGTCCCGGATTCATCCCTCATCTTTTTCATGAGATCTATGACCATACGGGCGGTTTTGCTATCTAAATTGGCGGTAGGCTCATCTGCAATCACCACATTAGGGTTGGTAACCAATGCCCTTGCAACCGCTACTCTCTGCTTCTGCCCTCCTGAAATCTGGTCCGGGTATTTGTCCCTTTGTTCACCCATTCCCACAGCTTCCAGCAGAGACATTATCCTTCTTTCTCTTTCCTGGACAGGCACATTCTGTACCATGATAAGAGGGTATTCGATGTTCTCATAAACCGTGAGAACCGGGATCAGGTTAAAATCCTGAAAAATAAAGCCGATATGATTACCTCTGAAAGAAGCACTTTGTTTCTGGTCAAGGTTCGAAACATCGGTGTCCGCAACCCTCAATCGCCCATGTGTTGGTTTGTCCAGGCAACCAATGAGATTTAAAAGCGTTGTCTTGCCGCTTCCCGACGGCCCTACAAATGACACAAAGGAGGAAGGTTCAATCTGAAAGCTCACGCCCTTTAAAGCCTTAATGCTGATCTCGCCTGCTTGATAGTCTTTGTCAATGTTCTCCGCCACGACTAACGACATAGCCGACCTCCTTGTGACCCCCTCTAATGACGTCCACGGCGCATGCCGCCCGTGCCGCCTCTTATCCCCCCGGACGCTCCTCGTTCAGATGAGCCAAATCCGCGACGTGTGTCCATGGTTTTTCGCTTCGACCCTTTCCAGAGTGGAAACCCGTCCTCACTGCGAAAGACCACGGATTGCCCGGAGGGGAAAATCCGTATCTCCTGGGCGATAATATAGAGCTTGCCGTCTTTCCCAAGGGACTTTGAGCCTTGGACCCGGATTTTCGTTCCCTCCGAGACCTTTGCTCCCAAAGCTTTCCAGTACCATGCAGGAGAGACCAGCACTATATATTTCTTTCTTCCCGATACGACCTGGAACCTGACAGGACCTCTTTTCGGCTGCAAGTACCCGTTAACTTCCCCCTCAACCTGACCCACAGTGTTCGGATCGAAGCCTCCCGGGTAATGGATGCCGCATTCCGGGAGCACTTGCTCCTTTTCCTGTGCCTGAGCAAGCAAGGGGACAACCCAAAGAGCCAGGAAAAGCAAGGCGGCCAAGACCGCCTTGCGTCCGCCAAAGATGTGGCTGCTACTTGTCAGAAGGCGCACCATATCCAGTGCCATCTTTCGGGCCACCGCCCGCATTGCCCGTACCGTCACCAGGGCCATAAGTGTTTCCTTTCTTTTTCATGGCGCCGGAACGCGTTTTGGCGGCATCCTGGCAGGAACCGTCCCGGAGGCGCAGCCGTTGCCCCTTCCTTCTTACCTGATCGGTTTGGGTCTGCTTTTGAATTCCCGGCCCTCCCTTTCCGCCACCCCTGCGTGCCAGGGCTGTCATGGGAACAGCCGTGGTCACGAGAAAAGCTCCTGCCAAAATTGCTGCCTTAACTTTTGTTTTCATCTTTTCCTCCTTTTGGAATGAATTTACCAACATACTTAGCAAGGGACATGCCAATGGGGAGGAAAATTCTAATCATTTGAATTTACTGTAATATTTGCTCCACTCTGATCAGGGGGTGCCCTAACCCCCAGGCTTAAGGGTGCAACCATTGCATCGGTATCTGCAAATCTTGCGCTATCTCCTACAGTCCATATTCCTTGATCCGATACTGGAGGGTCCTCACGGATATCCCGAGAATTTCTGCGGCCCTCTTCCTGTTTCCTCCTACCTCAGAGAGGATCTTCCGGATTGTTTCCCGCTCGCTTGCCTTCAGCAATCCCTCTGCGGCAGGTTGCGTTTGCGTGGGAGTTTCAAGATTCAGGTGAAGAACATCAATCTTCCCGCTGGAGAGGATAAGCGCCCGCTCAATTACGTTCTGCAATTCTCGGATGTTTCCCGGCCAGCCATATTCAAGGAGGGCCGATCTTGCAGAGGGAGTGAAGCCGTCCATTTTCTTGCCAAAGGCAGCCGCAAATTTCTTGGCAAAAAAATCCGCAAGAGGAAGGATGGCCTCGCGTCGCTCCACAAGAGGCGGAAGCCTGACAGGAAAAACGTTCAGCCTGTAGAAGAGATCCTCTCTGAGCCTGCCGGGGGAGACCTCGGTTTTGAGCTCCTTGTTTGTGGCCGATATGACCCTGACGTTGACGGATAAGGATTTCATTCCGCCGACCCGTTCAAACTCTCGTTCCTGCAGCACCCTGAGGAGTTTCACCTGGATTGAAGGGGCAATTTCTCCAATCTCGTCCAGGAACAATGTGCCGTTGTCAGCCAGTTCAAATCGCCCCTTTCGAGCGGAAACGGCTCCGGTGAATGCCCCCCGTTCGTGTCCGAACAGCTCACTTTCAAGAAGTGTTTCTGCCAGAGCTGCGCAATGAACTGCCACAAACGGTTTGTTCTGCCGCGGGCTCAACTGATGGATCACCCGGGCTACGAGTTCCTTTCCAGTTCCGCTGGGCCCGCTGATGAGGACAGTTGCAGGGGTGGGAGCGACTTCCTGGACCATTCGGTATACCTCTTGCATTTTCTCGCCGAGAAAGATCATCTCCACAGGAGGAAATTGTCTTCCCAGTTCCTCAGCGAGAAGAGAAATTGTTCGTTCTGCTTCGGCTTCCCTCAAAACCCGTCTGATGACATGGCGAAGCTCATCCGGGTTGTGAAAGGGCTTGGTCAAGTAATCAGAGGCCCCGGCTTTCACGGCCTCTACGGCATTTCCGATTGAACCGAAGGCAGTAATCACTATCCACTTTGTGTCGGGTTTTGCCTTGCCTCCTTCTCGCATAAGGTCGAGTCCGGAGATGTCGGGCATTCGCAAGTCCGTAATGACCAGGTCAAACTCTGTAGCCTGGAGTTTTGCCAATCCCTCCTTCCCGTTGCCGGCCACCTCTATACGGTGGCCTTCTTCCTTCAGGATAGTGGAAAGGAAGGATCGCATCAATTCATCGTCATCAACGATTAGGATTGATTTACTCACTGTCACTCTCTCTTGTCCTTGGAAGCCGGATAGTCAGGACCGCCCCGCAGTTTTTCTTCCGGTTGGCAAGACTTATCTTTCCTCCCATTCCTTCAACAACCTTCATTGAATATGCCAGACCCAGGCCTGTACCATCTGTCTTTGTGGTATGGAATGGGGTGAACAGCCGAGGGATCTCTTCAGCTGGAATTCCAGGGCCCGTATCCTTGATCAGGATGTTTACCCATCGCCCATCCGGGTACACTGATATCCTCAGGTTGCCATTACCTTCCATGGCCTGGATTGCATTGCGAATCCCGTTTGCGAGGCTTAGATACAACTTTTCTCTGTCACCCATGGCCCGTATACCCGGCTTTGATTGCAGTTCCACTTTTCCTTTCCAGGAAGAACCCGCAGTATCGATCGCTTCCTGAATCAAATCCACGGGGTTCAGACATTCTATACGATATTTCTCCTTACGGGAAAAGCCCAGGAGTTCATTGACCAGTGTTTCAATGCGCGAAACTCCCTGGAGCGCAACCGAAAGCCCATCCTTTTTTGGGTCCGGTTTTTCGAGCTTCTCATGCACCCACTGGACATAACCCTTAATGCTTCCCAGGGCATTGCGGATCTCGTGTGCAAGCACTGCCGTCATTTGGCCGATGAGTGCGAGTTGATTCCGTTGTTCCAACTCCCCTTGCAGCCGCAGATGACGGGTAAATACTCGTTCGAGCAAGATCCCAACGGTCCATAGGAGGATCAATATAGCGCCCACGATCCACCACATCCTGCGCGCATCGGAAACAATACGGTCCGCAGGGGTGGTGTAGAGAACAAGCCGGAGCAATTCTACAGCGCCGTCGGGCAGATGAAGAATATAGTTAAACTCGTACGCCGGCAAGCCGGTTAGGAGTTTGATCCTTTGACCTGAGGCCATTGTGGATGGCCACTTTTCACTGCTCGCCTCTGGAAAAAAAGACCCAACCAGGCGAGGGTTCGTGTGGA
This sequence comes from Deltaproteobacteria bacterium, assembly GCA_016930875.1. Lineage (NCBI taxonomy): Bacteria > Pseudomonadati > Myxococcota > Myxococcia > Deltaproteobacteria bacterium. Next base: position 8,814 of record JAFGFW010000128.1, read on the forward strand.
AGAGGATTGTCCCATCTTGTCCTAAGATCAGCGCATAGGCCACCACCCTATCGGAAAAAATCTCCCGGATCTTTGCGCTGGCTATGTTTCCGGTTGCACGCAGAGCGGTTTCCGCAGAAGAAGATAGAGCCAAGGCCGTGCTCTCCAGTGCCTGTGTGGACAGCATTTGAACGGAGTGGAAGTTTTGGGCTGTGGTGTAGAGTATTGCCGCAGAGGAGATGAGCAAGAATATGGCAAGGCTGACTCTTAGGATAATGGGGAGATAGGGTCGCGTCAAACTTTGGGATAGAGTGACGGCATGTCGGGAATCAGCTTTCTTTTCATGAGCCATGATGGGTTAATCGTCCAGGATAACTGGATAAGGGCCACGTAACCTTTAAAGTATAACGCCTTGATCAGTTTTTTAAGCAAAAATCAAAATCGACGGTTTTTCACTTTTCCAGCCAGGCTTTCACCTCCTCTTTTTTGGGAATCTTTCCTACCGACTTTACCTCGCCGTCAACAACCACGGCTGGAGTTCCTAACACCCCGTATGTGGCAATCTCCAGGAGGTCGGTGACCTTTTCCACATTGGCCTCGACACCGGTTTCCGCTACAGCCTCCTTCACAACTTGTAGTGTCTGGTTGCACTTAGGACATCCAGGCCCCAGAATCTTTATTTCCATTTTCCCAACCTCCTTCAATTCACATTGTCAGTATCTCACTATACGTGTCTTGCTCATTCGGGCTTGGTCTCTTCCAGCCATTCCATTATCTCGGCTTTACTGGGGACCTTGCCTGTGGAAACCAGCTGGCCATTTATGACCAGGCCAGGTGTTGGCACAAAGCCGTGAGATGCAATTTCCTTGAGGTCTCGGACGTGCTCCACGTCTGCGCCTGCATTAAGCTCACCCAGAACCTTATAAATTTCTTGTTCCAACCGCTCGCAATTGGGACACCCTGGGCCGAGAACCTTGATTTCCAGACCCTCACGCTCTTCCTTGACTTCAGTTCCCATAAATCTCTGATATTCGCGCCAGAACGCCTCCATATAGCTCTCTTTGGCAGACTCTGGGATAAAGTTTCTGGCCTTGAGGCGTTTGAGCAATTCCTCCTTTATGACCTCAGGTGATTGGCCATCAAAACTCCCGGACACTTCATCGATGAGCTCTTGAAGCCCCACAATGCCAATCTTGGATTTTCCCACTCGAATGAGTCTGTGATCTTTCGTCATACTCCCCCATTTATCCCATCATTGCCCCGAAAATAAGGCCGGCTATGGTAGACAAAAATACGACTATGATAACGAACACCAGGGTCTTTTGCGTTCCAATGACACTCCTTATGACCAGCATATTGGGTAGCGACAAAGCAGGTCCTGCAAGCAAAAGGGCCAGTGCTGGTCCTTGACCCATGCCGCTTCCGATCAGCCCCTGGAGGATCGGAACCTCCGTCAAGGTGGCAAAGTACATGAGGGCGCCCGCCACGGACGCAAAGAGATTGGCTCCAATGGAGTTTCCGCCAAGAAGTGATTGGATGTAGCGTCCCGCGATCAGTGCCTCATGGCCCGGTCGACCCAGAAGAAAACCGGCCACAAGCACCCCTGCAAACAGAAGAGGAAGTATTTGCTTGGCAAAGCCCCAGGTGGATTGCCCCCACATGAGAACTTCATCTTTTGAAAACCAGGCCTTCAGGATAACACCAAGCAAGATGATAAGGCCAACGGCTACGGGCCAGTGTATACGATGGACGGCCATCCAGAAGCCCACTGGCTCTTTGGGCTTTGCCCAGGCTGCAAAGACAAGAATCAAAATCATCACGAGCATGTATGTCGCCTCTTTCCACAAGGGTCGGGTTTTCTCCTCTTGGTCAGGCAACACCATGTCACCGGTAACTCTGGCCCGATCTTCTTTTCTGTAGATAACCGCCATTAAAAGGCCGGTGGCAATAGCAAAGACAACTGCGCCAATGGCCCTGGCCAGCCCAAGCTGCCAGCCGAGAACGCGAGCCGTAAGAATTATGGCCAGCACATTGATCGCAGGGCCTGAATAGAGGAATGCCGTGGCAGGGCCGATCCCTGCACCTCGTGTGTAGATACCCGCAAACAGCGGAAGTACGGTGCACGAACAGACCGCCAGGATAGAACCCGATACCGAAGCAACACTGTACGAGAGGATTTTTTTCGCCCCGGCGCCGAAATACTTTAGAACAGCAGCCTGGGACACAAAGCAGGCGATGGCGCCTGCGATGAAGAAGGCCGGGATCAGGCAGGCCAGCACATGCTCTCGAGCATATTCCTGGAGCATGAAAAAGGCCTCCATGATGCCATTTCGAATATTTGGTTTGCCAAAAGGCATGTAGTAGGCTGCGATGAAAACCAGCACGATCAGCAAGAATTTAGTTCGTTCTTTCATGATGCCATCACCCGCTCAACTCTCTGTGCTTTATAGATTTCCTTTGGTCTTCAGTTCCCTTCTTTGCAAGCGTTCACAGGTTCTGGGTTCACCGTTGAGGGTTACCCTTCTATAAAGAGATAATTCGAATTAACGATGCGTTCCGCCAAAAAAACTACCTGCTACAAATCTCAAGCCGGTTTACTGTGCGAGCCTTTTGAACGTCCGCCTTTACATCCGGATCATCATCCAAAATGGATCTCAAGTACGTGATAATTGCTTCAGCGTGAGGATTATAAGAATGTTTGTCTATCCCATAGTTCACCCAGAGACCGTCTTTGCGTCTCGCGATGAGCCCGGCATCTTCCAATATATTCAAATGCTTGGAGGTCGTAGACTGCGCCATGCCGAGGGCCGCCTGCACTTCACACACGCACATCTCTTTCTGCTGTAACATCTTGAATATGCGCACCCTGGTCTTATCGTTAAGCGCTTTCGTCACCCTTAAGAAGTTTCTCATTGTTTTCATATATTATACTATAACGATATAGTTTCCGTTGTCAAGAGACCTTATGGCAAAAAGACGGTTTCAGCAGAACGCAAATTACAGCGAATGGATGTCGCTAGGTTATCTTGAAAGATGAGAAGGGGGGAAAGCAGGTTTTCATGGCACCAATCTTGATTGAATCGCCAAGAGTTTCAACCCCACCGATGGTGGGGTCATCTTGAGTCCCGCCTGCGGCGGGACGAGAAATCTTGCAAATCTAACATGCCGAAAGCATAAGCTTTTTCTCTTCGATCCAAACAAGGATTTCTCCCTTTCAGCCGTCGTCCGCCTCAGATGACGCCATATGGCATCTTGGGGATACCATATGTCGTGATCTCAACTTGTGCCATCTGTCAACCGACCACAATATGTGGGACCG
>JAFGFW010000129.1 GCA_016930875.1 Deltaproteobacteria bacterium
AACGCCTGGACGTGCTCCTGGTAAAAAGGGGTCTTGCGCAAAGCCGTCGGCGCGCTCTTTCACTTGTCCTTGCGGGCAAGGTTTGGGTCAACGGTGAAAGGCTGGTAAAGGCAGGGCACTTGGTCCCCGATGATGTGTCTCTTCGTGTCACGGGCAAGGATATCCCCTATGTCAGCCGCGGCGGACTTAAACTGGAAGCGGCTTTGCGTGGGTTTTCGGTCGATGTCAGAGGCTTGGAGTGCTTGGATGTAGGCGCTTCTACAGGGGGATTTACGGATTGCCTCCTCCAGCGCGGCGCAAGACATGTTACCGCGGTTGATGTGGGATACGGCCAACTGCATTGGAATCTGCGGTCAGATCCCCGCGTCACGGTCTTGGAACGGACAAACATCCGGTACCTTGATCCTGGAGCGATCCCCGAGGCTGTTGACTTGGCTTGTATCGACGTCTCCTTTATCTCGCTCAAGATCGTGGTTCCTGCGGTCATAAAGTTCGTGAAGCGTTCAGGCCGCATCATCTGTTTGATCAAGCCCCAGTTTGAGGTGGGAAAAGGATTGGTGGGAAAAGGCGGCGTGGTCCGTGATAAGTCCTTACATGAAGCTGTCCTAGAAGACCTTTCCAGGGCATTTAATGACATGAACCTCTCTCAAGTTGGAATCATCCCCTCCCCTATTCTCGGCCCCAAGGGTAATCAGGAATATTTGGCCTGTTTGCAGATGGAGAAAGCCTATGAAGGATAATGTCAGACGAGCGATTTTTCGCAAGGTGAAGGAGGAGCCCTTTGCCAGAAAGCTGAATCTTGATTTGATCGAACTCGAGGATGGATATTCCGTTGTGGAAATGACCTTTACAGAGGATTTGGAAAACATCTTTAAAATGGCCCACGGCGGCGCCATCTTCGGCCTCATTGACGAAGCCTTTGAGACAGCAGCCAATTCTCATGGTACCATAGCAGTGGCTCTTAATATGAATATCACCTATATGAATTCACCCGCACCAGGGGCAAGACTGCGGGCAGAAGCTAAAGAATTGAACGTAACCCCACGCACAGCCTCATATGACATTAAGGTAACAGATGAAAAACATACACTAATTGCATCCTGCCAGGCCCTTGTCTACAGGAAAAAGCAGGGACTGCCGTTTCTGGAGTAAAATAAATGTGGGTTAATGATAGAACCCATTCAAGACAATGTTTATTATCATGGAATGATCCCTCGTGTAATCAGCAAATTGATGATGATTTCGGGCCTGGCAATGGTCATTCTGACCTTCTGGGGCACGGCTCATTATGTCTTTCCTTTCTATGCCCGCACCTACCCTTTTTGCTGGTACGGCCTTATATTCTTTCTTGACGGTCTCCTGTCGTGGCGCTGGAACGAGGGGCTCATTCTCGGAAGGCCCCGCGAATTCGTTGCACTTCTTTTCTGGTCTGCCATCTTTTGGTTTTTCTTTGAAATTTGGAATCTTCGTCTTCAAGACTGGTACTTTGCAGGTGTCCCGCCCGAAGGGCTATGGTCTCATGTCGAGGCCTATCTTGATTTTGCAACGGTCCTGCCCGGCATGTTCTTAGTGTACCGCCTTCTTTATCTATTGAAGCTCCCCTCGCACGTAAGAACCCGCTTTGTCCTCAAAAAGGGGGCACGAAAGGGGTGTGTATTGATCGGACTTGTGATGCTGATCCTGCCCTTGGTCTATCCAGTCTACTTTTTTCCTTTTGTGTGGGGCGCTTTTATCTTCCTGCTCGAGCCTGTCTGTGCAAGATGGGGCGCACACTCTCTGCTTAAGGATGCTGAAAGCGGGGAATGGACCACCCTTGTTCGTCTGTTGATTGCCGGGATTTTTTGCGGTGGGTACTGGGAGCTCTGTAATTTCTGGTCCCTTGAAAAATGGGTCTACACGGTCCCTTTTTTTTCAGAAGGCAAATTGTTCGAGATGCCCTACTTGGGATTTCTGGGCTTTCCGCCCTTCTGCGTGGAGTGTTTTGTCCTGATAAACGCAGTCTATCTGCTGCGTGGCGGCCGCCACTGGATTCCAGAAGCAATAAATCAGAAGTCACCGGCTTCAGCCAACAGGGTGATCTATCTTGTCTTGATTACTTTTGCTCTTTTCTTGAGTGAATGGTCTTATTCTCAAATGGAACATCACACAATCGACAGTCGCTCAGAATCACTCTGTCACATCCTTGAAGATATCAGTCCAACCGATGCAAGCATCCTTGCCGAAAAGGGATGGCGCTACCCCAAAGAGGTTTTGAAAAACTGGGAAGAGACCAAAGGGCTGATCAGACCGCCATTTCGTGATGCCATACGCCGGCGTCTGGGACTTGCAAGCTTGCTGCATATGGGATCAGTAAATGCCCGCCTGCTTGAAAAGGCCGGCGTCCGTTCGCTGAAAGAGTTGGCCAGGCAGGATCCGGATGAGCTTTTTCCTGGACTTGTCCGTATCAACCAGGCCTTGCCGCTTCGCAAAACGCCGCTTGTTAAACGACGTATAGTGGCGTGGATTGAAGGTGCAAAACGTAAGTCCGTGATTTACTAAATTGGATGTCACAGCGCGCCCAGTTCAATGGCATCCAAGGCTTCTTTGGCTTCTTTGAAGTCCGGGTCCAGTTTCAGGGCCTGTCTGAAGCAGGATTGGGCCTTGTCCGCGTGGTTCATATCAATGTGGACACGGCCAATATTGTAATGGATATGAGACTCATGGGGATGGATTTTCAGGGCCTTCTCATACTGCTTAAGGGCGGTGGCGGGATCCCCCCTTTTGCGATACAAAACGCCCAGGCTGTTATAGACGTTTACCGTATCAGGCTGAAGTTCCAAGATTTCGTTTAGGATATCTTCCGCATTTTCATCTTTCTCGCTCTTCATATAGATCTCGGCAGCCTTATGTAAGGCTTCCTCGGCCTTTTGGGTCTGTCCCAGCTCCTTATAAGCGCGCCCCATAGCCTCATACGCCTTTGCAAAAAGGCGGTCAAGCTGCGTGGCCTTTCTGAATGCCTCAATGCCCTCCTGATATTGTCCCTGGGCCGTCTTGATGTACCCTATGTTATAATAAACTTCTGCGCTTTCGCCCTCACTTAACATCTTCTCAAATACGTTGAGGGCATCTTCGTAATCTCCACTTTCCAGCAACTTCATCCCATCTTCAAGGGAGACTTCTTCCTCGCTGGGAGCGCCCAAACCTGCCGCTTGGACGATGCCCGCAATCTTATCCTTGAGCGTATCTGTGTCGTAAGGTTTCACAATGAGCCCGCTCACACCTGCTTTGCCGGCTTCAATGACTGTGGCCTTGGTAAAGGCAGAATCGGAAAGGTAGAAGGGAAGGTTAACGTATCTGTCATCATTGCGTAGGATTTTCAAAAGGGCAAGCCCCGACATCTCAGGCATTTCCCAGGCCGAGACAACACAGGCAAATTCCTTTACCCTTAACATGGCCCACGCCTCACTTGCCGTGCTCGTTGCATGAACGTCCTTATATCCCAGATACTTGAGAGTATCTGTAAACTCCTTAAGAGCTACTGAATTGTCATCGACAACGAGAAAAGATGTTGCTTTCATAGACTTCTCATTGATGAAATCGTATTGTGACCAAGTTGAATAAAATGGGTATCAGATTTCTCAAAATAAATCAAGAAGGGGTTCATTGTCTGCCCTTTCCGTTTCATCAGGTTCCAGTTCGTCCTTTCTTTCTGGCTCTTGGGCCTTGTGATCTCCAATGCCCGTCTTTTGGAAGGACTTTATGAAGCTATTAATCGATCTTGTAGTTGAGGCATCCTCAACTGTGCGAAGATCGTAGATCCGGTACGAGGCCTCTCCTGGCCCGGCCGTTTGAACGTAGCGCCAGACCTGTTTGGCAATCTCGTGACATTTCATAAGATTGCTCTCTATGTGCGTTAAGTCAAGAGAATAGAAAAACATTTCTCCCCACGTATTCTGTGCCAAATAATCCACTGACCGCAAGGTGTCGCTAGCAGCAAAGCGGCTTGTATCCAAGGCCACAAATACCCTTAGCCACCGGGGATCAGAACTCATATGATCAAGAGGCGGTATTTGATCAGGGAAAAAGGAAAAAAGCTCGTCAAGGACTCCTCTGGTTAGCTTGCGCGAAATGGGACCTTGGACAAACTGAAGGGCTACAGCAGAGGTCTTGTGCTCGTAGAGCCCGTTAAAGATGATCCAGCCCAAAATACGTAGCAGTTCAGGGGCAACAAAATGGGCGTTTTCTTTGCCTGCAGCGCTCTTGACAGAACTGCTGTAAACTGCCCAGAAGCTGACATCGGGACTCTCACGCTGATGGGCAACGAACAGAGCGTTGCCGCCTCCCTGGACACGAAGAGACGCCGAACAGCGGGGGATCTTCCCTGGTTTTTTCTCAAAGCGGTTTCTGATTCTTCTCTCAAACAGTCTGAAGTCCTCAATAGGCACGCCCTTGATGGCCTTCGATTCTCCCATTGAACTAGAAACGAGTTGGTACAAAAACCAGAGCTTGTCAATAATGCGTTTTTCGAGCCGAAGTTTTTCCTTTTCTGACCACAAGCCGTAAGACACAAGACGGCTCATCTGATCGTCGGCCCATGACCACGTGTCAACATAGTCTCTTAATACTTGGGCTTTCCGGTTGTTTTCGTCCGGTTCTGAGGGAACCGGGTAACCAACAAGGCGAAGACAAATACATTGCTTAAACAATTCGAGTCCGTCTTCGTCATCCATGCTTTCGTAGAATGCAAGAGCCTTTTCAAAGACAAAGACGTAGGGATCCAGATGACAACTATCCAGTCGACCTTCGAAGAACCTCTCCTTTATGATGTCACACAGCAGCCCTTCTTTTTCTTGAAAAAAGCAGTGGTGGGTCGTAAGCGATGCCTTGATCAAAGACTTTACAGGATCGTTTTGTGCGTCCCAAACCTGCCAAAGCAGGGCGTCTGGAAAATTCTCACTCTTGATGGCTGTCAAATTGCCAAGGTCCACATAATCATCAGGCAAAGAATTGTCCTCAGACAGCAGCGACGCAGTTTCAACCCAGCTCTTGTACTCAGCATCCTTCAGACGCGCAGGTAGGACCGCCCAGTATGGGATCTGTCCGCCTATCAAGATAAATGTGCGGTAAAATTCTTCTTTCAAAAGACTCCTTTGCGCAGCTCCTAAACCTTCTTCGTCAATTCCGCAGAAATCGCTTTGCCTTATCTGTTCAAAATCCAGCAGAAAAAAGGTGACGAGTTGGTCGTAAGTTTGTTTGGCCCACTCTTCGATTCTGCCAAGCTTTCTGCTCAAAAGCCCCCGCTGTGCCTCGCTTACAGACCCACTGTCGATGACTATCCAATAGTCAAAAGGAGAGATGTCTGTCTGGCCCACTGTTCCGGTGCTTCCTATAAGATAAATCCCTTTTATGAGAAAACTCTTTGAGATATATGAACGTATATTCTTTGTTTCGATTCCGAGGCGCTTTTTGGCAAGCATCCAGAAGCCGGAATCAAAGAACCCGTAAATGCCATGTGGTGTTTGGGGATGATCAACATAACCGGGCAAATCCGGGGAATTTACGTGGAGGAGAAGTGGAATCGTGTGAAACAGTTCCAGCTTCTTGCGTGAAAGATGCCGTATGACCTCACGTAACCTGGTGATGTTATATGTGACGAAATCCCTTCTGTTTGCCAGGATTGTCTCTCTGGCATCAAAGAGATCGGGTTTGTTGCGACGTGTGTTTTCTGTCATCTGGGTCCGGGTCTTTGTACTAAAATGGAAAACATGGTCCTCTGCCCCGAATTTCTACTTCAGTGGTAATATAATGTTGGAAAAACTGCCATTTTGTGTGTAAAATTATTTTATTTGTGAAAAGATCTTAACACAGCCCTCATATGGTATTTCCAATGGAAGATAACGATAAGAACGCAGAGGACTTAGACAAGGAAAAACTGGAGCTTGACGAACTCGAGGTGATTCCTGGGACCGCAGGCTCCGCGGAAACGCCTCCTTCGTCAAAGAGCCAGGACAAAGACCAGGGGCCTGATAGAAAAAAAATGGCCATCTTCAACGGCCTTATTCTTCTGGCTAAGGACAAGGTATTCATTCTCTCCTTGTTAGCAGGCATGGTTGTGGCTTCAGTCTTCCTGCTGTACTCACCTATACACGAACTCCTGTTAAAACAAGGGACTGCCGACACCCCGTCGACCGGAAAAATAGTCTACGTTGTTTCATCTTCTATCGGGTTCAACCATCATGTGGAATTCAAACTCTCAATCCCCTTTGGGGATAAGCAAGAAAAGGCTGATTTGATACGGAAGTTGACCAAGGTTAAGCAAGAGCTGCCAGCATCTGGAAGTCTTCCCGAGGTGGCAAAATCGATTGAGCAGAAAGACCTTGATGCCTTGAAAGAAAAGATTCTCAAAATTGTTCATACCATCACTGACGTACCCATTGAAAAAATGCACTTGGAGGAATTGTCCTTGAAGTGAGACCCCATAGAAGCGCCGGGGTGTCACAAGAGCTGCCCCTGTTCTTTGTGCAGGCTTTTAATCGTTCTGATAAGAGCCAAGAGCCCGGCGCATATCCCCCCGGCAATTAGGATTCCCAGTTGATAAGACCATATATTTTGAACAGGAGATATCTTGTATTTTGGCAGGACGAAGTTTGCGTAGTAGACCGCGACTGGAAAGACAATTATTGCGAGAAACACAATGGCCGCTTGAAAAACCAGACTTTTCTTAACAAACCTGGTTAAGAATAGAATGACGAGTTGGACTGCCTCCAGCCTTTTCAACTTCGATTGGATTTGATCCAATTCATCACCTAGTTCTCCAAGCCGATCAGGGCTCCGCCTGAATTCTTCAGGAACGTCAGATCTGGCCATGTCCCGGGTATGGGCTATCTTTGTCTGAACGCGGGCCAACTTCTGGTAAGGACCGCTAATCAGACTTCGATAACGATAATTGCTGGCAAAGACTAGGTATTTCTCAACACGACGAGTCAATCCATGAAGGGCTTCAAAGATCTCATTTCTTTTTTCTTCTATGCTTCTACGGCTCATACTAATGAGAAATTTGCCGTAGTGAACAATGTCGAGATAAGCGAAGTAACCATCCTTCTCTGACAGTTCTTTGATATCTGACCACAGGGACGCGGCTTCTACGATTTCCTTTTCATCCAGAATTCTTTCCAGCTTGTCATATTCCTTTTCCGCTTTATGGAAGATACCCAAAGCCTCGTCTTTTGCTCCGTCAAAAATGTCCTTGAGTTCAGGATGGACTACTGCGCTAAACGGCGCAAGGTCTGGATCAATTAGGGCATTTATGTAATACTCCCTATCTTGATTAATGAGCTTGACTAGTTGGCTAAGGGCTTCAGACTCCTTTCCTGCCCTCAGTTTGAATATGACGTCGTAATATATGGCTTCAACACAGTGCGGATCGATGATTAGGATGTCTCTAATGTTTTCAGCAGCCTCTGAAGGATAGTCCTCCAAATCATAAAGGCGAGCGATTAACAGGAGGATAAAGATCTTCTGGGGTTTTGTCTCCGCACAATCGAGCGCTTTGACAAAATGGTACCTTGCTGTAAGGAAATCACTTTTCTCGACATTAAGAAACCCGAGGGCACAGTGTGGCCTGTAGTCGTCAGGGTGTTCTTCCAGAGAGGTCTCTAAGAAGGTTTCAGCCTGGGCCAGATTGGAAACACGCAGACAATCCGTGCCCACCCACATAAAACCTCCCTTTTCCTTCTTCTTGACAGTCGTTTTTCTGATTTCGTCCCAGCTATGGTCGGCGCTGTTCCAGATATTTCTAAAAAAGCGGAGTTGAAAGACCCTCTTGAGATCGTAGAATCCACAAAAAGCCAAATTGTGTGAACTGTCGGTATCGGTTTGCGACTCCTTGTCTGGGTCAATGCTTTGTTTCCCTCCCGCTACATATTCAGAAAAAAGCCTGTTAATCCTGTCAAAGGAAAGATATCCTAACATATTCAGGGCATGGGTTGTGAGTGGCAGGTGTTTCGATGGGCAGTTTGTCGCCAGGTGTTTCTTGTCACCGCAATAGTAACAAGGATGGTTCTTGCCCTGAGTAAGACCATTATGGGAGGAAAAAAGAGGTGGAGCGCCGGTTCCCATATTGTTCTGGGGGATGAGCTTGTAAAGCGAATTGAGCGAATCCGAACCGGATTGCAGGCCATGGGAAGGAATCTCGTTGCTTTCCATTAGGGTATGAGCAGAGGCCGAGACGTATATTTCACCCGGATCAATTTCTTCCCAATTGACCCCAAGGTCCTCAACGACTATTTCGTCTGCTTTGAGATATGGCCCTGAGTCGATAACCATTTGCACCGGAGAAATTCCGGGTTCCTTGTCGTGCGATAGGGTTTTGCTGACAAACTCCCGGATATTGTTGGCAATGGTCAGGGCTGCTGTGACTTCATCAAAAACGAGAACAACCGACCTGTCCGGGTGCACGCTTTCTGTCTCAATCCTGCCACCCCAGAAATCCTCCTTTAGCTCGAGCAAGTGATTCCATGTCTCGGAAAAATCATCGTTGGCAGACCTCCAAATTGGTCTTAGATAAAGAAGTGTCTTCGAGTTTGACGCCAAATCCGTACCCATTTTCCTCAAAACCTAAGCGGTTATTGCAGGCGAATCGCATTGAATTGCCTTATTGTTATCGACATAAACTCTGCTTGACTTAAACGTTTATGTCTTTGTCATTACTTGAACTATTGCGACTTCAGTTTCCCGGCCATTTTTCCGATAACGGACGTAAGGCCCACGGAGCCTCCTCCTTCCGAGAATCACCACTAAGGGCACGCGAAGAAATAAATTTACATTTGAACTCTAAACCTGTGAACGCTTACATTTGAAGTTATTGTCAAATGAAACAAAAGGTTTTCCTATTATCTTTGGTCCTTATGTCCATGCTCTTTATCGCTGTTTCCTCAGTCAATGCCACACTCAGAAA
>JAFGFW010000130.1 GCA_016930875.1 Deltaproteobacteria bacterium
CCATTTGCTATCAATAGAAAATCAAATTTTGTTACGTATACCTGCAATGAGGCTGGGTTTTTGAAAGTCCCCATTCCTTTTCGGTTTCCTTTTGAAACCGTCACGAACGACGGCCCCCACCCAGGCTGTTTTTGTTCTGTCCTAGCTAAGCAATAAAATCAGCTACTTGAACAGAAGTCTGCGCAAACGCCTCCGGATGAGGTATGTAAGCAGCCATGTGACACTTCATCCCGGGGGTCATTGTGTTGAACCTGTTAGAAGTCCTTATCCGGCCTGTCCGCGCGCTTGAAGAACAGCGTTTCCAGCAACTGATGCAGGAGCATCATTACCTGGGTGCTCTGCCCAAGATTAGCGAAACCCTATGGTATGTTGCCACCCTTGGCGATCAATGGGTTGCGCTTTTGAGTTTTTCCGCTGCTGCCTTGAAGTGTTCGCCACGGGATCGCTGGATCGGATGGGGCTTTCGCCATCAGTACGATCCGTTAAAACTGGTGACCAACAACAGGCGTTTTCTGATCCTGCCCGATTGGCATTTTCCGAATTTGGCCTCCCGCATCCTATCGTTGTGCCAAAAGAGACTACCGGCTGATTGGCAGGCAGTTTTCGGCCATCCGGTTGTGCTGCTCGAGACCTTTGTGGACCCGCAATGGTTCCGGGGAACCATCTACAAAGCGGCCAACTGGATATATGTGGGCAACACCAAGGGCTTTTATCGGACCCGGCAAGGCTACAGCGCCACAGCACACTCACCGAAAATGGTTTTTGTTAAACCGTTAATTTCCGATGCGCAAGCACTGTTATCCCGGCCTATTCTCGAACCAGCTTATCGTACAGGAGGACCCAAAATCATGCCCAGTGCACAACAGATGCAATCCTTGCCCGACTTTTTTAAAGAAATCCCAGATCCGCGCCGTGCCCAAGGACGACGCCATCGACTCTCCACTGTTTTAGCCATTGCCGCCGGCGCAACCCTGTGTGGGATGCGCGGCTACCTGGCCATCTCGGACTGGGCCAAAAGCCTTGGACAAAAGGCCCGGGAGCGTAAAGCTCATTACCAGTTCACCGTCAAAAACAACCAGCCCGGACTTTTTCAAGACATTGCGTTGTATTTTAAAGACCGGCAGGATCCGGATTTTGTCCATTGCGACCCACCTGACCACGGCCGGATCGAAATCGGCAACATCTGGACCACAACCGAACTCAACGGCTATCTGAACTTTCCTCACGTCGGACAAGCTTTTCTCATCCAAGGAGAATCCACAGATAAAAAAAGCGGTAAATACTCCTAACAAGACGTTTTAATAGCTTGACTTTTCGCATTTTTTCCGGTTGAATATTTTTTTTCCTATTGTTTGACCCTCTTGACGGGGGTGATCCCATGGACAAACACCGCAAAATGTGCCTACCTAGCTCTTAGCAGAGCGTTTTTTCGTTCTGTTAAGAGGTCTCCAAGCAACACGTCTGTGAAATGACTTTTCCGTGGGAGGCTCTGAAATGGCCTCGATAGAATCACCTTTCATGAAAAAAAATGTGTCTCGGCTCTTGAGCAGATATAATCTGCATTATTACCAGGAGTGCGATTGTATTGAGTACTTCATTACAGATAAAGGCACAGGGGAACAAATCTCGTATTCAATGGTTCTCTCTCTCAACAGGCACTCAAACGAGATTCATATCAGTCGCTTTTGTCCAGAACTATACAAACAGGCCGACTCCAAGTACCTTTCTGCTGCTTGTTTCTATCTTCTGACACATCACTTTGGCCATATCTATCATTTAGATAATGGATATCGCATTTCTCTTGAAACACGTCCTGCCACCTATTACCGATTCTTCTCGAGGCTCAAAGATTTCGACCTCCTAGACGCAGGGCTCAGACTATGTGAGACCATTACAGTCGTTGGTGAATATCCTCCGCTAGACGTCAATACTTCCATGATAGAGAAGAAAAGTCTGCAAAAGGAAGAGACACCCTTTGAGGTTCACTAGTAACATTAACCAATATAGTGTTCCCTGTGATTCAGCCATGTCCCGTGTGCGATCGCTTTCACTTTCTCGGACTGCTTCTCACTCGTCTGAGTGAAAGAGATTGCCAGACTGTTCCATATGTTGTCTCAAGACTGCTTCAGCCATAGCATGAAGGTGATTTACGAACCCACAGGCGGAGCGCGTGAGTTCGCGTCCCTTGGTGCCAGATTATACTTTGGCGGGTGTGCGCATGGCTGCCTTTATTGCTATGGTCCCCGGACAATTAGACGAACACGGGAAGCTTTTGTCAATCACGCCAGACTCAGGCAAGACGTCCTCAGATGTCTTAAAAGGGATGCCCAAAGAATCAGAGGGGATGACAGGGAAATATTAGTCAGCTTCAGCTCCGATCCTTACCAGCCTCTTGAAATGCAGTTCGGCACCACAAGGCAGGCCATCCAGATTCTGATTGATAATGGGTTGCGGGTTATGATTCTGACAAAGGGCGGAATGCGTGCTGCCAGAGACTTCGATTTGTTGGAGACTTATGACAGATGCAGATTCGGGACCACAGTCGTATTCACGAACCAGGCAGATGCCTCACAGTGGGAACCAAATGCGCCCCCAATAGGGGATAGGATCCAGGCTATACACCAGGCGCACGGGAGAGGCATTAGAACATGGGTGAGCCTGGAACCTGTCATTGATCCTGACCAAGCCCTGGAGTTGATACAAGAGCTTCATCCAGTTGTAGGGCATTGGAAAGTAGGTATGCTCAACTACCGTAAGCTGCCTAGACCGGTGAACTGGATACAGTTCAGGGAAGATGCCAGGAACCTCTTGGACGCACTGGGGGCTGATTATTATCTCAAGGAGAGTTTGACAGAACTGTAGGGCTAACTATTGTGGCCGCTCATTTGGCTGTCGTACTTCCTGCAACTTTAATATGGGGAACGGAGTTATTTATAGCACGCATTTGCTGGAATTTAGCTCTGTCTTTTCTGTATTCCCATATATAGTATATGAACCATATACCCCAAAAATAAAGGCTTCTGCAATCCATACGCACTGTCAGACTTCTTTCCAGCGGTTGCGATATCCAAACGTTATATGCTAACCCAGGCGGTGGGGGAATACCATTTTTTCGGAATGGAGAAACCTACCTCCATGCCGAAGCCGACTCTGCCATCTTATTCGCGCTTTTGCTTCCGGTCCCCCGGCACCCCCTTTTTTCATGCTGGTTCTCTCCACGCTCCTTTTGTTGGTTTTTTTGAGTACAACCACCTGATTCCTTCGTAATCAGCGGGCCGCGGGTTCGAATCCCATCGCTAGCTCCAACTTATTGACTTGAAAGGGTTTTTTGGGGAACCAAAAAACCTCTTTTCTTTTTGTTGGCCAGTGTGAAAAAAGTGTGTATAGGGGGTATCTTGTAGTTGGAATGGAAGAGGATGGTAAAGGGAACCCGAAGTCCATTCTTCTATCACCTCACAACTAACTGTCGATCCCATGGGTCAATTTCTACGAGCATAAAAGGGTCAGTTTTGCTGAGCGTTGAAGCCACGTTCTCTCGTTCGGCCACGGTCTATCGGTTCCCAGAGCTCCTCGACCAAAAGCCGCAGGTGTGACCGTATCTGTCACGGTTCTATGATATAAACAAACCAAGGAAAATGTTTTGTTGGGTGTCAGGCTTTACTTCGGAGCTCGTTTATGATAACGGGACCAGTGTAACTTCCCAAAACAATTTGAAAATAGTGCATCAACCGCGGACCCGCGCAGACGGGCGCAGACAAGGCACGATTTCTTTCTTCGGCGGGACCGACCTCCGACAAACTCCGTCTGTGTTTGTCCGTGTGAGTCTGTGGCAAGACTTCGGGGATAATTCCATGCGGGGGGAGCAACTGGCCAGGCAGTGGCGCATTTTGCGGACCATTGAATCCCGAAACCATGGGATCAGTGTCACCGAGCTTGCCCGGCAGGAAGGCTGGCATGTCCGTACTATTTGGCGCGATCCGGCTGCTATCCAGGATGCCGGCTTCCCCCTCTATGCTGAAAAGGACGGACAGAAGACCCGATACGGCTTCATCGAAGGCTACAAGTTGCACCTGCCAGTCCCCTTCACTGTAACGGAGTTGATGAGCCTCTACTTTTACCGGGACATCCTTCGACGCTGTAGCCAGGGCGTTGGCAGGGAGCGATGCCGTTCGTTTACAGCCGTCAGGGGCCTATGCGGCCAATCTCTTGGGGCTTTCTACACAGATTCCCATGAAGATTGTTTATCTTACGGATGGTCGTTCCCGCACCGTACAAATTGGAAAAAAACAGATCATCCTGAAGCGGACCACGCCACGGAACATAGCAACGGCAGGCAGAATCAGCGGATTGGTCATCCAGGCCCTGCGGCACTTGGGCCTAAAGCATGTAGATGAAGATGTTATTGCTCGGTTCGATCGCCGGTTGGATGCGGATGCCAGAAACCAGCTACTTAAGGATGTCCGTTTTGCCCCTGCCTGGATCGCGGACATTATGCGGCGACTGGGAAAGAAAAAAGAAACGGAATTAACGTGAACGCGTTCTTGTCATTTTCTGAAGACCGCAGGCGAACGGTCTGCGAACAGGCGCAAGACACACTTGGCCTGCCACCGGCAATTATTGAGAAGGATTTCTGGGTTTGCTGGACACTGAAAAAATTGTTCGATCTTCCAGAATGGGGCTCCCATCTCACATTCAAGGGCGGGACGTCGCTCTCAAAGGGATGGGCTCTTATAGAACGGTTTTCTGAAGATATCGATAACGCTATGAAAGACGAGATGTTTTTCGGCGAGCCCCCTGAGTTTGACGATTTAATCCAGACGGCCAGAAAGTTCCAAGATGAGTTCAATGGGAAGGCAATGACAAATTCATCATGATGACAAAGACAACGACAATAATCACGATGAATGGACTGACGATGGCTCCAATAATAAAACTGATCGTAGCGAGTGGGCGAGAGAAAAGAAAAAGAATGCCTCTCACAGAGTTCACAGAGCCACAGAGTGTGCGTTAGTCCGTGTGGGTCTGCGGCAGAAAAAGATATCGGCCACCAGGACCTGGATTCAGACTATGATCAAATCATTGGCCAAATAGTGAAGATGATCAGGGAGGCGGATAATTGGCTTATCAAATAGTCTCCGATTCACCGTTTCTCCCCATCTCCGATTCAGCTTTTCTATACCAAGCGGGCGAGAGGAAAAAAGTGTCTCTCACAGAGCAAGACACTAGTGGATGAATCTGTGGGCGGTAGATTCGGAAAATACGGCGATACAAAGCGCAAGGCCTTGATTCGCAAGAATCGTCTTAGGTCCCCTGTTGGCCGGCGACC
>JAFGFW010000131.1 GCA_016930875.1 Deltaproteobacteria bacterium
GGAATCTTCGACCGTAGGGAACGCTGCCATTTTATAATTCGCTCGCTAACCCCGCAGCAAGCTACGGGGAATGCGCTCGCTATTGCGCTTCAATAAACATGAACAATATCATGTTTTATGTCACTGTTGAGAGCCGGTTCCCACCATATGCACGACCCGCTGCGGAAAAGGTATTTCAATGCCGTTGTGATCAAGGGCCTTCTTTATGTTCTCTGTGGCGCCAAAATAGACGCTCCAATAGTCTGCCGCCTTGACCCAGGGTCGAACCACAAAATTCACGCTGCTGTCTGCCAGTTCCAAAACGGCGATGGTCGGCGCAGGATCTTTCAGGATACGCCCATCCTCCGCAATGACATCTGCCATAACCTGCCTTGCCTTATCAATATCCTCTCCGTATCCGATGCCGATTACCATATCTACCCTGCGCGTGCCTTTGGCCGTCCAATTGATGATGTTGTCTTCCGTCAATTTGGCATTAGGGATGGTCACCGTCTTATTGTCTGGTGTTATTATTTTAGTAGTAAAAATCTGGATTTCTTCAACAGTCCCGCCAACGCCTGCACCTTCAATGTAATCGCCTACCTTGAACGGGCGGAACATAATCATCAGGAACCCGGCGGCAAAGTTTGCAAGCGATCCCTGCAACGCCAGGCCGATGGCCAGACCGGCAGCGCCGAGTACGGCGATAAATGAAGTGGTTTGAATGCCAAGCTGTCCGAGCATCGCAATAATGACAAAGGTAAACAGGGCGATATAGGTTAAATTGCCGGTAAACTTTACCAGCGTTGGATCAACCTTGCTTCTTTCCATCAATCGTTCCACTGCTTTTGTCAAACCCTTGGCTATCCAACGTCCGACAATGAGAACAACAATAGCAGCCACAACTTTTAACCCATAAACGGTCAATAACTCCCAAACCTTTGCAATCAGATCTTCCATCACCTTTCCTCCATACTGGAATAGATCATTGATGTTCCTAATGAACCGGTGTCAATTCCACCCTCCGGTTCCGTGCTCGGCCTTCCGGGGTGTCGTTAGAAGCAATGGGCCTTGAAAATCCGTAGCCTGCCGAAGAAAGGCGTTCCGGCTGAATCCCCTTTTTCACCAGATGCTCCATGACCGCGTTGGCCCGGTTCTCGGAGAGTTTCTGATTGTATGCTTCCGCCCCAACACTATCTGTATGGCCCTCGATCTCCACCTTCAAAGTGGGATTGCCTTCTAATACCGCCACGACTTCATCCAAAGCCGCATATGCCCAGGGTTTTATATCCCACTTTCCTGTGTCGAACTGAACGCGTTCCAGTACCCAGCAACCCTTATCGTTCACCTTGGCCCCATGAGGTGTTGAAGGGCATTGATCCATGTAGTCATAGACGCCGTCGCCATCCGTGTCTAACGGGCATCCTCGTCGGTTTACTTTTACCCCTTTGGGCGTATTCGGACATTGATCCAGATAGTCGTACACACCGTCACCGTCTGTGTCTACAGGACAGCCGAAGCGGTCTACCTTTGCCCCTTTTGGCGTGTTCGGGCACTTGTCCATATCATCAAGCACCCCATCCCCGTCACTGTCCTTGGCCTCGGCCCTTTCGAAAAAGACCTTTTCTACAAAACCGGCCACGTCTTTGCTCGATGCTATGTCTTCGGCAAGCACCGAAAATCCGCACTGGCCTGCTTGGGCAACCTGCTCCAGGAGCCTTTTGCCCTCGGGATCGTCTCCTACCAAGACGGTATAGATGCAAAGCCTCTCACCGAACAGCGTCTTCATATTTTTCCCAGCTACCACGGGGGCATTGTCCATGTCTTGCCCGTCACTCACAATAATGACGGCTGTTTTCCCCTGTGCGGATTTCAAATCGTCACTCGCTGCATTGATGGCGAGGGCCAAGGGACTTTTCCCGCTTGCCCACTTAACAGTTTTTAGGGCCTCTTCAAGTCCCGCCTTGGAGTACGCTGTGGGTCCGTACACCAGAGCGGTTTTCTTGGCAAACGGGCACCAGCTCTGCCCGAAGGTCCTGAGAGCGGCGGTGAGTTGCAGGTCGGGAATCGTCTGATTCATGCGATTCACCATCTCTTTGGCAGACTTCAGCTTCGTCACTCGCCCATAGGGATCTTTCATGGAAGAGGACGCGTCCAAAATAACCATAAAGGAGTCCACCTTTTGCACATAGTGACCGGCTTGCAACGGAGGGTTGAGATCCTGCGCCTGAAACATCATTTGTGGCTTTTGGGCGGCACAACTGACCAGCAAGACGCAAATCAATACCAAAACAGAACCCCTGAAACATCTTTTTGTCATCATGGCACCTCCTGTGTAACGATTTTTTGTTGAAAGAAAGGTGGAAACGGCGCCGCTCGACTAACGAAGCAGCAGAGTATAGTTCTTGTAGAACAAAACCCAGTCGATGTCATCGGCAAAGGGCAGTAAAGTTTCTGATCCGCCTAGGGCGCGTCACGTCTGGAACAGGGTTCACACGTTTTTATCCATTACGCGGCCAAGGGCTGCAAGATGAGCCTTTTCTTCTTGTGCTATTTCAAACAGAACGCCCTTGGTCTTCTCGTCTTTGGTCTTATTCGAGTATCTCAAATAAAGATCCAGTGCCTGAGTCTCGATCATCATGGCCATGTTGAGAACATCCGGAAGCGTCTCCATGGCCAGCCGGTTCTTCTCCAGAAATTCCTCCGCAGTCAAGCCGCCCTCCATGACCTTCCCGACAATATCGGCCTCGAACGTCTCAAGGTCGGGCACAGATGGGTCGAGTTCCCTGTAGAGCTTAAAGAGCTTCTCCTTGTGGCGATCTTCAATATCTGCCAGTTTGGTAAACATAGCAGCAACCTCTTTATCATTTACGTTTGAGGTCATAGCTACGTAAAACCCCTGGAGACCTTCTTCCATCCCATACGCCAACACAACGATCTCAGCAGGTGTTTCATCACCCGTCACCAAAGCCATGCCCACCTCGGCAGGCCCAATGGCCTTGAGACCCTGCCAGGCTGCAATGCCTCCCTTTAGATTGTAGACTTCGTTGAATCCTTGACCTGCCAACAGTTGAGCAGCGACCCGGCTGCGCCCGCCCACTGCTCAATAGACGAGGGTCGGTTTTTCAGGATCGAGTTCTGCGAGGCGATCGGAAAGCTCAGGCAGGGGAATGAGCTTGGCCCCCGGGATCCGAGCCTTTTCGTATTCGCCTGGCTGGCGGACGTCTACCAGGGTAAATGTGCCTTCCTTGTGCTCGCCTATATAGGCCCTGGCCTCCTCCGTATCCATGGACCGAACAGGGATCAAGAACTGTTTCCACCGCATGATTCTTTCCCTTCCTACACTGTTGGTTTGATAGTATAGGAATTTCCTTTTTTGACCACCACCCAAACCCTCCCCCTTCAAGGGGGAGGGCAGGGTGGTGGTGTTACCTTGAAGCTACAAGTACAAAGGAGATGATGTCGAACATTGAATGGCAAGACGTACCTCACGGGGGCCGAGGCATTTCAAGAACTCTCCCCCTCTTGAGCTAAGCCTCGTTAAGGCATCCTCTCTATGTTCGCCCTCAGTTGTGCTATCTGTAGTCCCAGGGAAACACACTGTTTTCCTTCCATACACTCATCGGCTTCCGCAAGCTCCAGGTGGGTCTTGAGCTCGTGTTCGCCCTCTTTCAAGTCCACAATCCAAGCCTTTTTTGTCTCATCGTACTCTACGTCAACATCGATACCGCATTCGCCGATGTCGGGATAGATCGATCTGATCTTCTCACACAATTCTTTTTTGTCGTGCATGGTCTTGTCCTCCTTTTCTTAGATGTCTTTGAAGGTTAGTTAGAAAAAAGGCCAGCTTAAATCTTACCCTTCCATTTTTTGAACTCCCTTGGGAGTCAAGGCATACGCTTCTCCCTTTTTTTCAAGGAGTCCGGCCCCGACAAACTCTCGGATCGCACTTCGGACGCGAAACAACGGCACACTGCAGTCTTTGGCTACTTCTTCAGGGGTCGCCTGGTCCCACATGACCAGAAGAAGCAGTTCACCGCACCGGGTCAGCAATCCATCCGGCTTTATGCAGGCCACTTCAGGCTCCTACAATTCTTTCTGGCAAAAATACCAGTCCTTGCAATCATAGGTCTCCCTTAAACGCTCTTCTGCCTCATCCTGCGTCCTGGGCGCCGGGACAATGACCGGATCTCCGGGCTGCCAGTTGGCAGGTGTGGCTACCTGGTGGTTGTCAGTCGTTTGAAGCGCCTTGATGAGCCTCAAGATCTCTTCCATGTTGCGCCCTGTGGTAAGAGGATAATAGATCATGGCGCGCAGCGTCCCGTTTGGGTCGATCACAAAAACACACCGTGAGGTCTCGGTCTTACTCTCTTCGGGCATAATCATACCGTAAAGGTTGGCCACCTTTCTGTCCAAGTCAGCTATAACAGGAAACTGGATCTTCACACCAAACTTCTCCTCTATGTTGCGAACCCAGGCAATGTGAGAGTAAGGACTGTCAATACTCAAGCCCATGAGTTCAACACCCAATTTGCGCAGGTGATCGTGGCTTTTTGCGAATGCAACGAACTCCGTGGTGCACACGGGCGTGAAGTCTGCAGGATGCGAAAAGAGTATCAGCCAACTCCCCCGAAAATCCTCTAGCCGTACGGTGCCAAAGGTCGTTTCAGCCTCAAAGGCCGGAGCAGCGTCACCGATTCTCGGCAGCCTCGGCGCCTGTGCTTCTTCTTGTTCAATTCTCTCTTCCATAACGGCCTCCCTGACAAAAATGGTTATAAGATCCTTACCCGGTGCCCATCCCCAAAAGCTTCCCGCCCCCCGGGGAGACGGGGTTGAAGGGAGGACAAGTTTAGGAATAGGGACTACCTAATGGACCGCGTCAAGGGCATCACAAGCAGATTGTGAAAGTTCAACTTCTCCGCCTTCTGGTAGGCGCCTACACCGATTCGGATTTTGCTCTGGTCCACATCGGTCAAGAGCGTGCCAAGCCATCGATCCCATGTGGACAAAATGGTGCCATAGTTGGTATCGCGCTCTTTGATGACTACCGAGTGATGAATCCGGTGCATGGACGGAGGGACGAAGAGAACCCAGAAAATGGTCTCAAACCACCCCGGAACCTTCAGGCTGCTGTGATGAAACTGGGCACAGAGCACCAAAGCGCTCTCAAAAATCAGCACGCCCAAGGGACTCGCTCCCAGAAAGAAGACAAGGCATATCTTGATCACAGCCGATATGGCCAGCTCACCGATGTGAAATCGTGTCGCCGTGGACACGTCCATATTCAGATCACTGTGATGAACCCTGTGGAACCGCCACAGAAGGGGGACTTCGTGATTCAGAAAGTGCCAGACGTACAGCATGAAATCCATGAAGACCAACGTAGCAAGAAGCTTCACCCATGGCGGTAAATCCAGCAGATTGAGCACCCCCAATTGATGGGTAGTGACATAAGAAGCCGTACTGACAATGGACCCTGCAAAGACCAACTGAAGAACTAAGCTGTTGAACAGGGTAAGCCCCATGTTATTTGCCCAACGCTTGACCTTTGACACAGAACTCCGCCGGTACGCGGCCAGGAGTTCAAAGACGAGAAAAAAAAGGAGGCCTCCCCAGAACAGGGACAGCCTTAAGAATGATGTATCTGCCTGAATCACACTCGAACCCCACTTTTACTTGATACTGTGGCACCCTGTGCACCTGGTCGGGCCGGTCTTTTCACCTTTCCTGGCCTTTTCTATGTGACAGGCCCGGCACTGATTCATGGCCTCTTTCCTTTGCAGTTTTCCTTCTCCCTAAGGAAGGATGTATAAGAAACACCCTTTGGGGACTACATCATGTCCTTATCACTCTGTTCCACAGCACGATCAATCTCTGCCTTGAGCTGGGGCGGCAAGCCGGGAATATCCACGCTCAAAAAGCCTCGGACAATAGTCGCCGTGGCCTCGTCTTCACTCAAACCACGAGACATCAGGTACAGAATCTCTTCCTGGGCAATCTTTCCCACGGCTGCTTCGTGAGACATCTCCACACCATCAACCTTGCCTTGTAGCTCCGGTATGGCGTGAATAGAACCTTTGTTGAGGATTAGACCACGGCACTCCAGATGGGCCTTTATCCCGGGGACTTCACCTATCAGGTCCCCCCGGGCAATAATGTTCCCGCCGTTTGTGATGGCACGGGAGATGATCTCGGCACGGGTATCCGGCTCTTTTAAAAAAATCCGGCCGCCTACGTCCATCTCAGAGACGGGACTTCCCACAAGGAGGCTATAAAAACGGGCCACAGCACCCTTTCCAACCAAATGCGTGGTGGGGTACATCTGGAGAGACTTGACCGGCCTCATGCAAATATAATTATTGAGAAAAAGTCCGCCCTCCTCAACAACTCCCACCGATCTGGCCCGAACCATCATCTCTTCTGCCCAGTGGTGAATCATGGTGAAGCTGAGCTTTGCATCCTTCTTGACGTAAAACTCAGAGACGCCAACGTGGAGGCCTCGTTGCAAATGGGGTGCCGTTGCACAACCCGTGATGATATGAAGCTCAGAGCCTTCTTCGGCAACAATAATGTTATGCACATTCTGGCTTAGGCCCTCCTTTTCCAGATACATACATGCCTGGACAGGATAGATGACCTTGCTGCCTGGAAGGGCCCTGATGACGTAGCCGTTATGTAAGTCAAGCTGGGCCATGGCCGTGTACTTGTCGGTGTCTACTGCCACCAGTTTCCAGAAGTAATCCTGGACCCAGTCATATTTTTTCAGGGCATCTTTAATTGATATCACTTCCAGGCCTTCCTGCTTGGAATGGGCGTGGACTACCGCTGTATCCTTTTGTATGAAGGTGCCCGACCTATCCTTTTCTTCCGTATCTACCCCCGCCAGGATCATCCGTTGCTTATCGGCTTCAGATAAGACATGAAGATCCTCCACATATTCATGGGCAACGGCTTCCAACTCATAGGCATTAAGATCAATGTCCGGGCCGAGCCCTGCCTTCTTTTCCTTTGCCTGACGGGCTTTTTCGTCTAAATCGCGCATCTTACACACTCCCCATATCCCACTTCGCTGATGCACCTGAATATTTCTTGAGGGTGGCTCGTGCAAGTGAGCACGCCCTCGTAGAGTACTTGTCCTTTGTCCGCTGTCACGTAATCCAGGATAAACCCGGTGTGCGTGATAATCAAGCCCATCTTGGTTCGTTCTTTGTGCCGATCCTTCTGTGTCTTCTGAAAGTTCACCTTAAAGTCCCGTTGAAGCAATTCGCTGATGGTCTTTCCTATGACGGAAATATTTTCTAAATCAACCCCCGATTCTGGCTCATCAAAGAGCAACAGGCCCGGATCCTGCGCCATTAACTGCAATAGTTCTGAGCGCTTGATCTCACCGCCCGAAAAGCCCGCGTTGATGTCACGCTCCAGAAATTCCGAGAAGTTCACCTTCTGCGCCAGGACTTCCATGTCCACTGCTCTCTTGGCGCAGATTTGAATCATTTGCCTTGTCTTCACGCCATTGATTGTGGGAGGCCGCTGGTAAGATATTCCAATACCAAGCTGTGCCCGCTCGTTCACAGGCATATGGGTGATGTCTTCTCCTTTGAAGACAATCTTTCCGCCAGTGACCCTGTACTGGGGATAACCCATAATAGTCATAAGCAAAGATGTCTTGCCCGACCCGTTGGGACCAAACAGAATATGGGTCTCCCCTGAATGAATTTCAAGATCGATGTGTTTCAGGATTTCCTTATCGCCAAGCTTAACCTGCAAATCCTCAACTTGTAACATGGGCTCCCTCCCAGTCTTGCAGTTCTGCCGCCTCGTATTCCTCCTGCTGGACGGTGAGGTCCAGATTGATCACAAGCCCGGAGTGCTTTTGCACTTCGCTGTCTTGCGTGAACCTTAGGTGCCGTTCACGGGCTGTCCGGACATCTTCCAGTGCCTTTTTCAGAGCCTGCCCAATGGCATTGCTCATGTCTATGTCGCCGGGTTTGAATTTAGGGGCAACACCATCTTCGGCAATATCTTCGGCAAAATGCGCAAGATGTCTCATTTTTTCCATAGCCTGGTCCATAATTTTCCAGCCCATGATTTCATCTTTTTGGAAGACCCAGGCAGTGCGGAGGTGCTGCAACATCTCTGTATATTTCATTGTGACCTCTGCTTGCAACTTGTCCAGCAATTCCTTGGGCAACTCACTTTCTTCTCCTGGCAAGCCTGCTGCCTCTTCCGGGCTCAGTTTGTCGAGTTTTCTTTGAAACTTTCTCGCATGGATGGCCGATTCCCATGCTTCTCTCTCAAGGACCCGCCTGATATGGGGATCATCCACCTTGTCCGTTTCTCCGTTGTAATGAGGAATCAGGTTTTCCTCGTATTCGACATAGGACTTGAGCATCGTGGCCCGGCTGGTCGGATCATAGGGATAGGGAGCGGGTGTGAAGTTTGGCTCCCCCCCCAATTCGCCTATGATCATCCCCAGCCAGTGCATGTGCCACATCTCATCCCTAGAGATGGAAATGAGGCTCGAACCAAGTGGAGTATCTTCCCCTTCCATCCAACCGTGGACCAGATACCGTATGATTGCTGCATGCTCATCGGCAAGATCCCTGTTCAACAGATCAATCAATGCTTGTTTTTCCATAGCAACCTTCCTTTTCCCCGTTTAACCTTAACCCTTAATCCACCTTAAAAAAAGCCTTCGATGTGGCGCCGCACACCGGGCACTTGTCCGGACGTTCCTTTTCGCAGGTGTAACCGCATACAGAACATACATAGAAATCTGTTTCTTCGGCAGAGTCCAGGTTATCCAATGCCTTCTGATAGAGTGAGGCATGAACCTTTTCCACCTTATTGGCATAGGTGAAGGAGGTCTCTGCCGCCTTATTGTTCTCCTCCTTGGCAGCCCGGATCATGGCCGGATACATCTCCGTAGACTCGTGCGTCTCGCCTGCAATGGCTTCCTTCAAGTTTTCAGCCGTACCCTTAACCTGGCCAAGGGCACGCAGATGAGCCAGTGCGTGTACAGTTTCGGCCTCGGCAGCCGCCCTGAAGACTCTGGCTGCCTGGGGATAACCTTCTTTTTCTGCCTGCTTGGCAAAGGCCAAATACCTCCTGTTGGCCTGTGACTCGCCTGCAAAAGCTTCCATCAAGTTCTGTTCAGTCTTGCTCATCGTCGTTATCCCCTTTCGCGTTTGTATGGCTATAGGTTTTTCAATAACACAATTTGCCATCAAGAATACAATAGAAATGACGTATCATTTTAGATCTTATCAAACAAACAGGTCCAGACAAGCTTCAACCGCGGTCAAATTTTGATTCGTGTGACTCTTTGAGCATCTTATTGAGCGTTCTTCACCCTTACTTGGATACGAGTTTTACACGGACCAAAATTTGATTGCCATTGAAGCGGCCATGTTTTCAGAAAGCTAAGTTATTAAGAAATGAGCAATAGACTTAAAGACACTAGCCGCCTAATACGAAGGTATTGAACACCCACAGGCCGCTAATAGCCTGGCCCACTGCAAGCATTAAGACAACTAGATTATTCAAACCATGCATAAACAGAAACACTCCTCGTTTCTTTTTGTTACGGTCCATGTATAGACCGGAAGCCAGGCCGAAGATTACTAAGGGCAGCAATACAAGAGCGACCTTGCCGTGAACTCCCGTTATGAGGAACCCGTGCCAGTGAAGATATACCATCGTCAAGCCCGAAACCATGCCGACCAACCACACCCCGAGGGCCGTCTTGCCCAGGGCCACATGCCGCTTCCATTTGAAAACAGTCTTTTGGTTCATATGGAGGAAGCGAAACCGCTGAACTCCAAGATAGAACACATACAGGGCCAACAGTGTGGCCGAGCATTGAATGATGGGATGAATAAGGAGCAAGGCAGTTCCCGTTAACCCCCCTCTTCCTTGTCAAAGATACGCTGTCTCCCTCTATAAGCACCTCCCGCTGCGGGAGGGGAATACGGATGGAGACTAATTGAATTCGTGAACCAGTATGAAGTCGTTTTTTGCCCTGGTCCCATGGCAGCCTACACAGCCTGCAGGTTTGCCAAAAGGTTTGGCCTTGCCGTCCGGGGTGAACTTTGCCCAAAACCAGTCTCCGTCTTTGGCATTGTATCCCTGGACCTTGTACATCACCGTGATAGCCTTGAGTTGCATAGCCTTGCTATAGTTTTCTTTAACTTCGATGGCCCCGTAGTGAACGGGAGGTCTTGGCGAATTCAAGGCTCGGTCATTCACATACACCTTATGCAAAGGACCATGCGGTGCTCGACCCGGCTGCATTCCCTGGTGATCAGGCCAGAAGGACCATTCCTTGTAAGGGGAAACCTTTGTGATATGATCCCACAGTGAACCAGGGTCGGGCCCAGGCATGTCTGCAAAAGCCAAAGGGCCTACCCACAAGCACGCTGCAGTGAATAAAGATCCGATAGTGATTGTTCCTTTTTTCAATTATAACCTCCTTTCTTAAAACCTGTATAACTTCAGGGCCTAGCCCGAGTTGTTTTTCAGCCGCGGAGTTTCCGGCTCACAGAGGCCTCATGCTCCGGAGGGGATAGTGTTTCGTGTCCCCCCTCACAGTTCCTCTTGTGGTGAGTGGTAGGCTAACAATTTGGCAATATGACATTCCTTACGCAAGGTCAATGAAAGGCCGCCTCCAATTGCTCCACATCCTTTATGGGTGCCTGACAGGCATACTGCTCGCATATATAGACCGTGGGTTGATTATTTGTAGAAACCATAGCTTCCACAAAGGGAGCCAATGAAGCAAGCCTTTTTGCCCCGGCCCCTTCCGGGCGCAGCACCACCACCTTATTGGGCAAGAACCTCCTGCGTATAGCATTGATCATTCCCTGGGTGGTCTCGAGGGCAGGGTCTCCGGCAACCACAATCTCCTGACTGGGGCCGACCATAAAATCAAGGGCGATTAGTAGCTGAGTATAAGCCATCGGTTGGTCTGTAACCTGTCCGGCAAAAGCCTTGATCAATTGCGCGGCCCTTTGCTCCAAATCGACATTGCCTGTAAGGCGGCTCAGGCGCAAGAAATTTAAGGCTGCAACCGAGTTGCCTGAAGGCAGTGCCCCATCGTAGATCTCTTTGCTCCGCGCAATAAGAGGTTCGTTTCCTTTTCCCGTGAAATAAAGCCCGTCACCTTGTTTATCCCAGAAGATATCTATCATTGCCTTATTCAAGGTAATAGCCTCCTCAAGATAGGAAACCTCAAAGGTAGCCTCATACAATTCGATCAACCCCCAGACCAGGAAGGCATAATCATCAAGGTATCCTGGATAGGCTGCGTCCCCTTGCCTGTATCGACGGAGAAGCCGGCCGTCTGCGGTCCTCAGGCCTTTTAGGACGAAGGCCACAGCCCTTTGAGCTGCGTCCGCATACTTTGGATCAGCAAAAACCTGGTATCCTTTTGCCAGTGCGGCGATCATGAGGCCGTTCCAGGAGGTCAGAATCTTGTCGTCTTTCAGGGGATGGACCCGTTTCTTGCGGACATCAAAGAGCCTGTCTCTGGCATCTTCCAAGACTGCCTCAAGCTTTTTCAGATCCATGCCCTTTCTTTCGGCAAAGGCTTTAAGAGACATGCGCATATGCGCAATGCTCCTGCCTTCTTCAAAATTGCCTGCCTCAGTGATGTCGTAAAAGCGGCAGAAGAGATCGCCCAGTTCGTCCCCAATACGTTCTTTCACCTCCTGGGGAGTCCAAACATAAAACAAGCCTTCTTTGCCCTCACTGTCCGCGTCTTCTGCGGAGTAGAATGCGCCCTCAGGGGCGGTCATATCGCGCAACACATACGTGAATATCTCACGGGCCACCCGGGCGAATTTGACCTTGCCTGTTACCTGATACGCCTCCGTGTACGCCATGGCCGACAGGGCCTGATCATAGAGCATCTTTTCAAAATGGGGCACAAGCCACTTTGCATCCACGGAATAGCGGTGAAAACCAAAACCTATCTGGTCGAAGATACCACCTCTTCTCATGGCCTCCAGAGTCTTTTCCACCATGTCTAAGGTCGCGGAATCGCCGCTCCGCTTGTGCCACCTCAGAAGAAAGGTAAGATGGTGTGGTGTTGGGAATTTCGGTGCAGCCCCAAATCCGCCCTGGTTAGGATCAAAGGTCCTTGAGAGTTGTGTGTTACCCCTCTTCAATGTGCCGACACTCACAGCATGTACGGATTTAACCTGATGTGCATCGCGTTGAATGGCCCCTGTGACGGCCTCGCTGGATTTCAGGATGCTTGCCCGGTCCTCGCGCCACATATCAGCAATCTGTTTAAGGATATCCACAAAACCGGACATCCCCATCCGGCTCGACTTCGGAAAGTAGGTGCCGGCAAAAAAAGGTTTGCCTTCCGGCCTCATAAAAATGGAAAGGGGCCACCCTCCATGTCCTGTCAAGGACTGGCACACAAACATGTAGATTTTGTCCACATCAGGACGCTCTTCACGGTCCACCTTTATGGCGATGTAATACTTGTTCAAAAGCCGGGCAACTTCCTCATCTTCAAAGGACTCGTGTGCCATCACATGACACCAATGGCAGGTGGCGTAGCCTATGGACAGGAAGATGGGCTTGTCTTCTCTTTTCGCTTTTTGGAAAGCCTCCTCACCCCACGGATACCAGTTCACGGGGTTGCCGGCGTGCTGGAGAAGGTAAGGGCTCTTTTCGTCGATTAGACGATTTGGAACCCCTTTTTGCTTTGCATCAGTCGTGCACACACGACCTCCTGGAAATGAAGCTCCCCGCAGCAAGCTGCGGGGTATCAATCGACCTTTTCAAAGAACTCCTTTTCTTCAAACACGTTTTTTGTTCTGAATTATCAAGATCCGTGCCAGGGCAAAACCGCACAAGATGACAGGGCAAAAAAACTTTAATATTAAACGGTTAACGACTACCTAGACTGTCGAAGCGCCCTGCCTTGATGCACCCAACCTGAGACACCCTTGAGACATCCTGCCTCACGGCAAAAACAGATGAAGACAACGCGCTGATATTGCAACAGGCGTTGTACACCATAATGCGCGTTTAGTCCCAAAGGACGTGAGCGGGAAGAATTCACTGACAAGTGGAACAATTGATAGGGGCGCCAGGCAAAAACCGGTTAATCGCTTTTGATAAAAGATAGTTATGGGTGGGTTAATGTGGATTGCGGTTGGAGTTTCCTCTCAAGGTAAGGCCTTGAGGAAAGGGCAAGGGTGTCTCGTTGAAAAACATGAGACGAATATGTCTCACGAGACATCCGGAAAATCAGCAAGAAATCGATACAGGGTAGCTCTGCCCACACCAAGGAGTCTGGCCGCCTTGGCCTTGTTGCCTCCACTGCTGACCAGAGCAGCCCGGACACTTGCCGGGTTCAGTTTTCTGGAGGGGCCGCGAGAGGGTCGTTCCTTTTGCCATTTCTTGAGTTCCAAGGGAAGATCGCCGGGTTGAATGATCCGGCCCCTTGACTTTACAAGGGCAAACCGTAGGGCGCTCTGAAGCTCGCGGACGTTTCCGGGCCAGGGGTAGTCCATCATGACGGCCAGGGTGTCTTTGGAAAGACCTAGCGTATTTTGTCCCTCTTCTCGGGCCTTCTCAAGAAAGTGCTCCAGGAGAAGAGGAATGTCGTTCTTTCGCTTCCTAAGCGTCGGCAGGTGAATAGGGACGACCTTGATACGGTAGTAGAGGTCCTCGCGAAAATTGCCTCTTTCCATTTCGCGTTTCAGGTCTCTATTGGTAGCGCTAACGAGACGCACATCCACAGACGTAGTCTTATCGTCACCCACCCGCTCAAACCTCCCTTCTTGAAGAACCCGCAACAGTTTTGCCTGCACAAACCCGGGCAGATCCGCCACCTCGTCCAGGAACAGGGTGCCGCCATGCGCAAGCTCAAAGCGGCCCTTCTTGTCCCGCACGGCTCCGGTAAAGGCCCCCTTCACATGTCCGAAGAGCTCGCTCTCAAGCAAGCCGTCTGGAAGAGCTGCACAATTGACCGGCACAAAAGGACCCTCTCCACGCCAGCTCTCATTGTGGATGGCCGCCGCCACCAGTTCCTTTCCGGTGCCGGTCTCGCCTGTGATATGAACCGGATAGTCGTTGGCGCCAAGGTCTCGTATCTGGCCATAAACCTGGAGCATCTTCGGGTCCCGCCCAATGAGCCCGGCAAAGCCCTTAATATCCCCGAGCCGTATCCTTAGCCCTATGAGTTCCGTCACATCCCGGAACGAGGCGATAACGCCGGAAAAACGTCCGGCATCATCTTTCCTGTCAGTCACCACCATCTCAATACGCCTGGACTCACCCTTCTTCGTGAGGATATTCAGGGAGTGGTAAAGTTGATCCGAGGAATCTGGCGGGGCTTCCTCAAAGGAGCATCGGTTTCCGCAGAAGGGTCCTCCAAAGGCCTCGTGGCAGTCTCTTCCGAGCACATCTTCTCTGGAATAACCGGTAGTTTTTTCAGCAGCCCGATTGAAAAACAGGATGCGCCTCTCCTTGTCATGGACTATGATCCCCTCTATAAGGTTATCAAGGACACCTTCAAGGTTTTTCTTGTCAGCAGAATTCTTGTACAATAGAGCAAGGTGGGCCTCGATAAGGTCTTTGAACCTTAACATAAACTTTTCATACAGTTTTCCGAATCTATTCTCCTTTGAATCAAGCACACAGATCGTGCCAAAAACTTCACCATCAGGCCACAGAAGCGGAAAACCGAGGTAGGAAATCATACCCAGTTTTATGTCCGGGTTCTTATCCCACTCGCTATCCTTCAATGCATTCGGAACCAGAAGCTTGCCCCTTGTCTCTATAACCTTCTCACAGTAAAAGCCGGCAAGATGCTCTCTGTCTCCTGCCCCATAAGGGTTGCTGCCGGATTCACTTGCGCGAAAGACTTCAATATAGGGAGAATCGATCTTCATGATCAAGGCTGCTGGCACATCAACAATCTCTGCCAGTGTATTGACCACGCTTTGCCAGCTGGCAATCATTTCATCGGATATCTCAATATCTTTTTTATTACTTTTCAATTCCTGTACTTCAAAAACTCCCAGAATTCCGCCAATATCCCTAATTTGCTCATATCCCTTGCTCTGTCCGATATCAAAAAACCAGGTCCTGCTCTATCACGCTCCCGTCGGCAATGGTCACCTGACGCGCCGTGTGATTGGCAATGACGACGTTGCCTTTGATTTCCACACCCCTGCCAAAGACCACATCCCCTTGGACGTTGAGGGAAACACAGTGTAGCAACGATGGGGCGCCATGAGCAAACCGGGCCTTGAGCTGGTCGATTTTCTTGTAGTATTTGTTGTCAAGCTGTAACAACGGTGGACCCAAACGCCTTTTCGGGTTCTGAACGACCTCGTAGTCATCTGTGAGCACATAGGCGTCTGACCAGAGGGCGAGAAGGTGCTGGCATTTCTTGACAGGAGCAAAACGCCTTCTAGGCACCCGGATCGCCGTGGCCTCGTCAAAAATCGAAATCGCCGACCCCATGGCGGTTTCCAGTTGATACACGGGCGGAGAAAATTCGTCTTTGGGATCGACTGTTTTTGGGTTTCTTATCATTGAAAGGCGAATCACGTTGTTGTGGGCATCAAGTAATTCCCTCAACGCTTCCAGGTTCACCCAGATGGTGTTCGTATTGAAATATCTGTACACATTGACATCCCGGAATTCGTCTAACTCGTTTTCAGGGCACTGGGCTATCTCCCTTAACGTAAACCGCCCGTTTTTCCGGCGGGCCAGGTGCCCCCCCTTGCTGTCTGCTTCAGTCCGATCCGCAACCTCCATCATAAAGGGATAGTTGTTTTCCGCAAAAAACCCCAGGATGCTCTCATCCATGACTGCGCCAAGGTTGTCCGAATTTGAGACAAATGCGTAAAGCACGCCCTCATCCAAAAGCTTATCGAGTATCCCTGAGGTCACCAGCGCTGTATAAATATCACCATGGCCGGGTGGATTCCACTCCAGGGCAGGATCAGCAGGCCACGTGGCGGGCGTCAAAGCATCCTGAAACACCTTTGGGAATCTATGTTGGACAAAACTCAACGGGATGCCCTTAGAGGGCAGATCCTCATAAGAGGCAAGGGCCTCAAGGGTGTCAGCCTCGGTGTTAAAACTGTTCATGAAGACAACAGGGAGCCTGACCCCCTGCTTGCGTCTGTAACTGAGAACCTGCCTGGCAATGATATCAAGAAAGCTCAGACCGTTTTTGACCTCCAGCAGGGACTTGGCTCGGGAGAGCCCCATACTTGTGCCAAGTCCGCCGTTGAGTTTGATGAGGACCGATTTTTCCATGGCTCTTTGGCCTGCCTTGTTAAGGCCAGAGAGTCTTTGTGCGTCGGCAATCTCACCTTCTGCCACCGGATCGATATCCTTATTCGAAATAAGGCCGGTCTCGCCCCGAACCAAGAGCCCATAGTAATGCCTGAAGCTATTTATGACGATGGGGGCAAGGCCGTTTTTTCCCATCTTGTCGGCAAACGGCTGAAACTGTATGTCGAGTTCCATTTGAGGTAGACCGTTCTTTTCAGTAGTCATACAGGTGTCAGGAAGGCCCGACGTTCGGCCATTGCCCTCCGGTGATATGGGTTAGGGCCGCGGAGGCAACCAAGTATACGAACACTGTGAATATGACGGCCAAGAAGGCCCGCGAGGCTTTGATCGAAAAGGCGACAGTGAGACCCAGAACAATCAGATAAATCCGATAGAGCTCAAGGAAAACGCCCACCAGAGGAATCCAGGACAGCAGGGCAACTGCCGCTGAATAGGCGTTTACCCTGAAGGCGGCCTCATAGGTCCCTGACGCTTTGAAAAGCCTTGTGATGATGAAGTAAAGGACTCCCGCCGTTACAAAGGGTAGAACAATGCCAAAGACCAAGCTGCGGGCTATGAGGCTTTGACTCTTTAGCAACAGGGCAACAAGCAACGTATGAACTACGACACAGGATGCCAGAAATATCAAAGGGTTTCGCAAGCCGCCATCCCGTTTCATGCCCTTAAAAAACAACCCGGGAGACAACAAAATGGCTTTTGCCGTGCGAAAAAGGCTGGTAAGAAAATCTTTGGGCTCAAAGTCGAGCACCGTATTGAGATCGGGTGTGTCCAAGGGATCTGTCTCAACTAATCTACAACTGAAAATCCGTAATATACGGATTGTGTTTCTTCTCACGAGCCACAGTAGAAGTAGGGCTTACTCCGTAGTCATGGCCCGGCCAGATAATGGTTTCATCCGGAAGCGAAAGGATCCTCTCCTTTATGGACTGAAGCAATATATCCAAAGATCCGCCCGGAAAATCCGTTCTCCCCACCGCGCCTACAAAAAGGGTATCTCCGGTGAAAAGGTTGTTCTCTGCGTGCAGGCAGATTCCGCCAGGGGTGTGCCCCGGGGTGTGAAGCACGGTGAGGGCATTTTCGCCAAAGGAAATGGTATCGCCGTCCTCCACAGCCACATCTGCTGGAGGGGATGGCGCAAAACCCATCTGTCTGCCCATGGATTGCCCTTCGGGTGTACTGAAAAACCGATCGTCCAGGGCATGCATGTATATCTTGGCGCCAGTGAGATGCACAATTTTCCCGTTGCCGCACGTGTGATCAGGGTGGCCATGGGTGTTGACCACAGACTCAATGGTCAGCCCCAAACCACGAGCCGTATCCAAGATATGCTCTTCGTCTCCTGCCGGATCAATCAGGAGCCCTTTGTGTGTGGCTTCGCAGCCCAGAATGTAGCAGAAGACTTCCATAAAACCGACTTTGACCTGCTCAATAATCATTTCTGATGACTCTCCACCATCTTTACTGTTTCTATTCTACCGGAATAATCCACCCAAAGGGATCTTCAGCCCGGCCGTACTGAATATCAGTGATAGCCGCATAAAACTTGTGGGCCATGGGCCCAACTCCGCCATCCCCAATCGTCAACTCTTCATCTCGCCATGCGAGATGGTTAACCGGAGAAATCACCGCGGCCGTTCCACAGCCAAATATCTCCTGAAGGGAACCATTCTTGTGCGCGTCCATGATTTCGTCTATTGTGACAGGTCGTTCGGCCACTGGCACATTCCAACGCCGAGCCAGGGCAAGAACAGAATCCCGGGTAATACCCGGCAGGATGCTCCCTCCAAGGGGCGGGGTCACCAGCTCTCCCTTAAGGACAAAGAAGATATTCATGGTGCCCACCTCTTCTATGTACCGCCGTTCGACAGCATCAAGCCACAGCACCTGGGTGTAACCAGCCTCTTTGGCCACCTCGGCCCCAAAAAGACTCGCAGCATAGTTGGCCGGCGTCTTGGCTTCGCCCACGCCACCCCGCACTGTTCGAACATACTTGTCAGTAACCCATATCTTCACAGGGTTGAAGCCTTCAGGATAATAGGCGCCCACTGGAGACAAGATAACAAAAAAAAGATAGGTGTATGACGGGCGCACACCCAGGTAGGGGTCCATGCCAACGATAGTGGGGCGAATATAAAGAGAAGTTTCGGGTGCCCTGGGAACCCAATCCTTCTCAATGGCAACCAGTCTCTTTATGGCGCTCAAAGCAAAGGCCTCGTCAACCTCGGGGATGCACATAATCTGTGCTGACCGGTTGAACCTGGCTACATTCCGCTCTGGTCGAAACAGTTGGATCTTGTCGTCACTGGTCCGATATGCCTTCAGGCCCTCAAAAATGGCCTGACCGTAATGAAGGACCATGGTAGCCGGATCCATGACAATGGGGCCGTAGGGTTCAATGCGCGCGTTATGCCATCCGGATTCAGGCGCGTAATCCATGTTGAACATGTGATCAGTAAAAACCTCCCCAAAGCCCAGCTTAGAGTCGTCCGGACGTTTCTTGGGGTTTTCGACCCGTTCCAGTCTTAGATCCATTGTCGATTTTCCTCCTCATCTCCCACAAAAATAGCCCTGTTTGCTCGTCGTATTCTCTCGTAACGGGCTTGCCCAAGAGTTCACGGATGTAGATCTCTCCTGCATAGATCATGGTCTCGGAAAAGACATGCCCCCCAATGGTTTGACCATTTATATCGGCAAACGCCCCATGTGCATGAAGACTGAGCTTGCCGTCTTTTAAGGAGACATTGCCGGTACAATGGACAATTTCGAATGGCTCGTCTTTCTTGGCAGTGACATATACCTGCTGCTTCTGGTCATAGGCGCCAAAGGTTAGAGATGAAAGGGCCCCGATAATTGAAAAGACCGCGGTTTGAATCGAATGGTCCGCACAGAAATCCTCCACAGCTCCCAACAGATCTCTGCCGTGAGGGAGCCTCCCAAGCATGCAGCGGCCTGCCTCAAATTCAGATGCTACTATGCAGTTCTTCTCTTCCATATGACGGCTTTTTCACCCACCCCATTCATTGACAGGATTAACGAGATTGACTGGATAAATAATCTTGTTGATAGGTGGACTATTAACAAACCTTGAGACTTTAGACTAGATACCATATCTGCCTGTTAAATCAAGCCGGATGTCTTCAAACATCATGGATCGTTTGAGCTGTATGGCGACAGAAGCGGAATAGATGATTGTTGTTGACTGTATGTGGGTCAAATGTTAGAAAAATCCACAATCATCATGGATGCCAACACGTTAAAAGAACTCCTGGAATCTGTCGCTTCCGGCCGTGCAACCGTTGACGAGGCGGTTGCCAGGCTAAAGCGCCTTCCTTTTGAGGACCTCACCTATGCCCGCGTGGACCACCACCGGCCTTTCAGAAAGGGCTTTCCTGAAGTTATTTTCGGAGAAGGAAAATCACCGGAGCAAATCCTGGGAATTGCGAACGCCATGGTTGAGCAGGGAGACACGGTCATGGTCACACGCCTTTCCCCGGAAAAAGCAGAAGTCATCACAGAGAAATATCCCGATGCCGTGTATCACCGAGACGCCCGCGTCCTCGTGCATGAATCTCGACCTGGTAAGCCTGCCGGCAAGGGACTTATCATGGTGATTGCAGCGGGCACATCGGATATTCCTGTTGCCGAGGAGGCTGCGGTGACGGCCAAGACGATGGGCCACAACGTGAAAACACTTTATGACGTGGGCGTATGCGGCATCCATCGTCTCCTGGATTATAAAGAGTTTCTGGCCGAGGCCTCCGTCTTTGTCGTGGTGGCCGGCATGGAAGGCGCCCTTCCCAGTGTTGTCGGAGGTCTGGTGGACAAACCCGTGATTGCCGTTCCCACCAGCGTCGGCTATGGGGCAAGTTTTGGCGGCATCACAGCCCTGCTGGCCATGCTCAACAGCTGCGCTTCCAATGTCAGTGTGGTAAACATAGACAACGGATTCGGAGCCGGTTACGTTGCAGCCCTGATTAACAGTCTGTGAAATCGCCGCACGTCTATGTGAAGCGGATTCGCAGCGTCAAGGCGGAAAACTTAGCGAAAAAAACTGCCGGTCCTTTTAAATGCGCCTAAAATTTTGATAGCAGCGACCTAATTTAAATCCAAATGATTTTAAGGGCTCATTTAGGGTATTACTTCAATATAGTTGGTCACTGCTGCCCAAAAGCTTTGAGAGGGAGGAATTCATGAACAGAGATGACTTTGAATGTATCTTATATTGAAGCTTGAAAGGAAAAAATCATGAAAAAGAAGGTATCGTCTGGATCACTTACAATTATGCTGCTTCTTACCTTTATTGTATCAGGCACCAGTGCGCACGCGGCACAGTTTTCAGCGGACCTGATAATTACCGGCCCGGACGTCAATTACACTTTCAAATTATATGTAAAAGAGAACATGTATCGTCTAGAAAAGGTTAAGGGCGGCATGAAATACCCGCCCTTTCCGACCATTGTCAACCGAAACACCGGTCTAACATGGGGGCTGAATCCGCAGATGAAGCAGTATGTAGAGATGAACGAGCCCGAGAAAACCATGATGATGAACCCCCTTATGGGTTGGGCCATGACCCGAAAGGGGATGACCATCTCCAAGGGGGGAAAGGAAACCATTGGCGGTTACGACTGTCAGACCTTCGAATACCGGGAGCCCGGGCAATCTCAGGTGGCCGCAAAGGTCTGGGTGGGCCTGAAACTCGATTTTGATGTGAAAGAGGTCCGCTACGCCACCAACGGCAATGCCGTTATGGAGCTGAAGACCATCAGGGAAGGACTTGTCGAAGACTCCCTGTTCAACATCCCTTCGGGTTATACCAAGGTGACCATGTCGGGCGGCCCTGCGCCCGATGCCGCGCCAGCCAAGCCATCGGTAACGGCCCCGGCCCCTCAGCCTGCCCCCAAGTCCCCTAGCGCCGCGCCTGCTGGCAACCTCATCTTTATCCTTGATGCATCGGGATCCATGTGGGGCCAGGTGCAGGGAAAAGCCAAGATCGCCATCGCCAAGGAGGTCCTCACCGACCTCATCGAGAAAGTACCGGATGACGCAATTGTTGGCTTAGTGGTCTACGGGCACCGCCGCAAAGGGGACTGCAACGACGTGGAAGAGCTTGTCCCCTTGGGCCCCATAGACAAGGGCAAGCTGATCAAAGAGATCCAGGCCCTCAGCCCCAAGGGCAAGACCCCCATTACCCTTTCCGTGCGAAAGACAGCGGAAAAGATCAAACACCTGGAGGATGAGACCACGATCATCCTGGTCTCCGACGGCAAGGAGACCTGCGAGGGCGACCCCTGCGCCCTTGTTAAGGAACTCAAAGCGGCGGGTATCAAGTTCGTGATGCACGTCATCGGCTTTGACGTGACCGAGGAAGAAAAAGTCCAGCTCGAGTGCATGGCCCAGGCAGGTGGCGGCGAGTACTTCACAGCCAAGACGGCCAAGGATTTCCAGATGGCCGCCACAAAGGTGGTCAAAAAGGCCCAGGAGTTCGGCGTCCTCAAGATGATCGCCATGAAAAACGGTAAGCCCCTACATGCCTGGGTGGAAATTCACGAATCGGGAACTGAAAAGATCGTACGGAGGGATACGACGTCGGGGGAGACCGGGATCCGAAAGATCAAACTCCCGGCCGGCAAGTATGACGTTCTCGTACGGGATACGGAAAGCGTCAGTGGCGGTGAAATGGCGCCCGTTCGGTTTTCAGGCGTTACAATCGAACTGCGCCAAACGGTGGAAAAGCGGGCCGACTTTTCCGACGGCACCCTGGTTATAAAGGCCATCAAGAACGACAAGCCTGTTGAGGCTCAGGTGTTCTACTATAGATCCAAAGAAACGAAGAGCTTCTTCAATGAGGCAACCCATCCAAAGACAGGGGAGACTAGGCGCAAGTTCGTGCCGGGGCCCTATGATATCAAGGTGGTGGACTACCATACAGCCGGTAAGCCGTCCATTAATCTCCGCGGTATTGAAGTGCTGTCTGGGGAAACGATTGAAAAGACAGCGGAGTTCGCCAATGGAAGCTTGAAAATCCTCACCACCAGAAACGGCGAACCGGTCTTCTGCCCGGTAAAGATCTTCGACTCCGAGGGAAAGGTGATCAGCGACTTCTGGACTCAACACGGAGAAAGAACCGTACAGTTGCTCCAGGGAACCTATGACGTGGAGGTGAAGTTGATGGATATCCCCGGGGGGAACCCAGTCATCCGATTCCGGGGCCTGGAGATCAGCGCCAGGGGAACGGAAGAACGAACAGCGAATTTCAAGATCGGCTTCCTCACGGTGTCCGCCACCCTGGATGGAAAGCCCTTCAACACGCCGGTGAAGCTCTATAAGGAAAGCAGCAAAAGCAACCTCGGACATTGGACAAGTGGAGGGTCCAGAACGTTTCCCCTTGTGCCCGGAGTCTATAATGCAAAAGTCGTCAGTATACAGGATAATAAGCAGTTCAAAGCCTTTGAAGGGATAAAGATCGAAGCCGGCAAGACTATAAGCATTAATGCGGCATTTCCGGTTTCACCTCCACAAACGAAAACGATCCCTGAACGGAAACCGCAAGCAGCCCAAGCAGCCGCGCCTGTGGCGGCAAAGCCTCCTGCCCGGGCCCTGATCACAGACATCGCTGCCCGATATTGGCCTGTGGCACACGGGGTGCACAGCGGTGCTTTTATCGCCTTGCCCTGAAAAAGAAGGACTGCTCCCTGTGCGACCGCATTCGGAAAGAGGATATTCACAAATTGTGTATTGAAGAAGTGTGCAAATGGCACCGGAGCATTGAGAGAAAATTTTCCCCTCTTCAAAAGGGGCCAGGCCTTGAATAGAGCAAAAGGAGGCTATATGAAAGCTACGCCACAGCAAGAAACTCAAGAGTCATCTACAAGGACAATCCTGCTTATAACGCTGGCCATGTTCGCGGCGGCCATCTTCTTTATCCTTTGGGGCGGATACGAGATCATGGCTGGATATGCAAGCAAGAAGTGGCCTTTGGCCGAGGGGAAGGTCACCTCATCCTATGTGCAGAAACAGGTTCGCAGTATCAAGGATAGCTCAAAAAAGCCCACATATTATCCAAAGGTTCGCTATCAGTACTTGGTCGGCAGGAACAGGTATACCGGTGACAGAATTAGCTTTAGCGGGGGTGAAGGGGGCGAGAAAAAGAGCGAGGCCGAGGCCGTGGTAGACCGTTACCCTTCAGGGCAGAAGGTTATCGTTTATTATGACCCAAATGATCCGGAAAGGGCTGTCCTTGAAAGAGGCCTCATCTGGAAGACATTTATGCCCTTGGTGGCCGGCCTGGGCTTTCTGGTGGTTGGGATCGTGTGCCTCAAGGCCTACCGAAGAGACCGTGGATAGGAAAAAGGTTGCCATCAACTGCACTAAAGCCGCTAGCCATTTCGAGGCGTCAAAGAGATGAGGGGAAATGTAATTATTGTATCGTTTTAAAGAAATCGGCCCGTTTAATGCTATAATCAATACAGGCCATAATGTTGAATCACTTCACTTTTACACACCCAAGGAGGCCTGCCGTCCTTAAAGCGGTTTAAGGCGAGGTTTAATGGGAGGTTTAAATTGAAAAAATCTATTATCCTTGTTGGTTTATTTTTTTCACTGCTTGTCATTACCTTAATCCCAACCGACGTTTTCGCGTTTCGGTGCGGCGTTCATCTTGTAAAAACAGGCGATAAAACCTTCGAGGTTATTCAAAGATGTGGAGATCCAGTCTCAAAAGAAACGGTGGGCTACACGTTAACTACAACCGGGAAGAGGAGAGAATTAGAAATTAAGGAGTGGATATACGGACCCACGAATGGGTACTACTATTATCTTACATTTCATGGGACCACACTCGTAAACATCGAGTCTCGGCGGGAATAACGGCAGTCGGGGCTCTCAGGACATCCATGAGATTATAAGTTTCGCCACAGCCCGGCACCACATGAGGCCAAAAAATCACGTCGTGATGTCTATGACCTTTAAAGAATTGTGATGATGAACAAGGTGTGCCGTGATTGAGGTTTTCCGAATAGCAGTGTTGATATAAGGTTGTTTCACAAGGAAGACGGACAGCCATGGGAGGATGTCACATCTTCACTCGATACAGGCAATAATGTCATTTGTGGTGATGTTCAATCCGGGTGTACGCCTCATATTACGTTACGAACTCGGGAAAATGACGGTTAACGAAGAATGTCCAGAACTGCTCCCAGCGATTGCTTAAA
>JAFGFW010000132.1 GCA_016930875.1 Deltaproteobacteria bacterium
CCGAGACGTACTTTTCGTACGTCGCAGGCGCAAAACCCGCGGAGAACGCCGCTCAGAGGGAAAAGGGCCATTTATGGATGGAAACTAACTAATGATCGATGTTGCTGACACATACCGTCAATACTGATCCGCGCTACCGAGCACATTCTTGTTCTTCTCAATAATACGGGGATATCGTAGCCTTGCTCCCTTGCCATCTCAACAGCTCCTTTTCCCATGTTGGGCAGGAGAGTAGCGTTGGCGTAATCGCGGGCGCCCTTGGAGACCTGAAGGATTACCGGGGATTTGGATCGGCCACAGCCGTTAATAATCGCCTGAATCTGCTCGAGGTTGTTAAAGTTGTAGGCTGGCACGGCATATCCGCCCTCCATGGCCTTCTTGAACATTTCACGGATGTTG
The DNA here is from genome assembly GCA_016930875.1 of Deltaproteobacteria bacterium. Classification (NCBI taxonomy): domain Bacteria; kingdom Pseudomonadati; phylum Myxococcota; class Myxococcia; species Deltaproteobacteria bacterium. The sequence goes on from JAFGFW010000132.1 coordinate 400, forward strand.
ACAAAGCCAAGTTCTTTGAAGCTAACCATGACGCCCTTCCTTTGGGTTTCCTGACTGTGAATAGAAAAAATGTGACAGTTCCCTCAGACAGCAGGAATCGTGCCACAACGCCGCACGCACATAATTTCCCATCATTGCCAATGGTTACACCTCATTTGTTTAAATGCCTTGGGATATGACCGAAAATGAATTTGATTCGGGCTCTACGCGGATGTCAAACCCTTGACTCTTTGTCAAGAGTCTCCCGCCACATCTAAGGGTTCGCGAAGAAATAAATTTACATTTTCAGGAGTCGAGGCGCACGCATGGCAAGACGCGAGGAGGGCGAATAATAGCAAGCTATTTGACCGACGAGCAACGCAGCCAGGCGGGATGGACCTGCCTGCCGGCAGGCAGGTCGGCGCATCAAAATGTGAAGTTATTCTTGCGCGAGCCCTAAGGATGCGGTGAACTCGTTGTGTGATATTGTGGGAAAAGGAACCATCTATGATGGGTATTTTCCCTTTAGATTCAGAATACGTTGCACAGATGCAAGTGTCTTTCTCTTCACATCCTCTGACTGTTGTATGGCCTTCAACAGCGCCCCATAGGCTGCCTCGGCCTTAACTTGATCATGACATATCAGTGCCATATCAATTTCAGCATCAGAGATCCTTTCCACGAACGTATTCACATCAAAGTGTTTGTCGATAGCCCCCATGTCAAGGTCGTCGGTTATGACAATCCCTTTAAAGCCCATGGTCTCCCGCAATAACTCCTTTGCAATGACCGATGAAAGACTTGCAGGCCATTCCGAGTCAAGGTCGCTATAGACCACGTGTGATAACATCACGGCCTCCACGTTGCATCCGATGGCAGCCCTGAATGGGACCAGATCGCTCGAATCAAGAATAGCGCGTTCTGTGTCAAGAATGGGAAGATCCAGGTGAGAATCGATCGTAGTGCGACCTATGCCAGGAAAATGCTTGGCAGTTGCCGCGACCCCGTTCTCCTGCATGCTTTCAATAACAGTCGTGCCAAGCTCTGCCACCAACTCCGGGCTATCTCCGAACACCCGTTCCGCCATAACAGGAGAGTCGAGATCCTCTGGCACCACGTCGAGTACTGGCGCAAAATTCATGGTGATTCCGACTCCCTTGAGTTCCCTTGCCGTTGTTGTGCCAAACTCCCTGGCAGCTTCCCCTGACCGGGCCTTCCCAATTGCCCGGTTTCCCGGAAAAACCGTAAAGGGGGGGCCTAGCCGAGCTACCGGGCCACCTTCCTGATCAATGGCAATCACAAGTGGCGGGTTGCCGGTTTCTGTTGCGAAGGCCTGCACTGACTGACAAAGGCTACTCAGATGGGAAGGATCAGACACGTTGCGCTTGAACAAGACGAGCCCTCCGACACGAATTTCGTTGATCATGGATCGCAACTCATCACCCAGGACCGTGCCCTTAAAACCAACCATAAGGCGCTGGCCGGCCAACTGCTCATCAGTCAGGACATCTACGTCGAACATGGTTATCTCCTATGAAAAGAAAAAGCCTCCTAGGCCATGGAGCGTACATCCTGATATTTACTAAGCGTACAGTGAACTGCTGCCACCCGTTGAAACTCGTCAATCTTGCTGCACCCCTTGACATAAGGGCAGACAACCCCGCTCGTAAACAACTCACAGTGCAAACAAGGGCTCTTATTAAGAATATCCAAATTCGGCTCAGCCCTCTGTTTCATGGTGGACCTCACCACGTTCGGATCTCGTTCCGGGCTTCGCCTACCCCATATGACAAACAACTTGTCTTTCATCGAGTTTCACTATCCGGAAATCACACTAAACTGCTTTCTAACGCATTTTCCGTTTTGTTATCACAATTTGGTCTATTTGGGAAAGCTTTGTCTCGTGCATTCGTAAGCGGGGGCGAGAGCTGAGTAGATTTGTTGGATAGTCCTAAAAATTGGCTTTTCTTCGATCTCGTAAAACACGTCGATCATTTTCTGAGGAAAGACTAACAATGACGCCTTCCCTTACACTTCTTCGACGATCCTGCTTGTTCTTCCTTCTGTCCTTGCGGACCGCACTTTTACCGGCAGGAAGAGCAACTTGTTCTTCTGGTGGGTTGTTCTTGACGGCTGATGTGCCACCAACAATTATGTCCACATCTACAAAATCCACCCTATAAACCTCCTTATCCGATACTTCTCTTATCGGTACTGTCATGAAATCCTTTAGAGTTTGTTTCAAGACAGTTATCTGTAGGTCATTCCCACAGGGCTTATACATTCACGGTGGCGTCACCGGCAGAAGTTCTTGCTTCCTCCCGCGTTGTCCTATAAAAAGACGAAAGTCAATTAAACCAAAGTACGTATATTGCATTTTCCGACCAGAAAGAGCTTTGATGAAAGTGATCAAGGAGACGCCCCATGCCTTTTCTTAAAATCAATGTCCTCGGAAATACGATACAGGCCTATCTCATTTCGATGGCCATACTCATTGCCGCCGTACTATTTTCCGTAGCAGCCAATCGCTTTTTGAAAAAACACATTCATAATTGGACAAAGAAAACCAAAACCGATCTGGATGACCTCATTATGGAACGTGTCTTTTCTCCTTTAGTCTATTTCATCCTCATCTTCGGCCTTGCCATGGCAAAAAGCCATTTGAAACTTGCCGAAAGCATCTCATCCTGGTTCGACAAGATCTTGTTCGTTCTCGGCCTGGTCCTCTTTTTCGTCATTTTGAGCCGTTTCATCCAAGGACTCATCGAATTAGTAGCCAGTGGATACATCAAACGTATCAGGCAAAAGAGTCTGGTCAACCTGGAAGACCATATAAGAAATGCCGATCGCGTAAAAAAGCAAGTAAGGGAGATTTCCAAGATGATCCTCGGGCTCCTTGCCATTCTGACAGTACTCTCCAACCTTGGCGTGGACCTCAAGGCCATCTGGGCCTCCCTGGGAATCGGCGGGATTGCCTTGGTCGTAGCCGTTCAAGAACCGCTGCGAAATCTTGTGGGGCGAATCTATATATTCAGCACGGGAATATTTGATGAAGGCCATTTCATCGTATTTAACAACTGGGCCGGCACGGTCAAACGGATCGCCACGTTCAGGACGTATGTGGAGCTTTTCTCGGATATGACTACGGTATCCATTCCCAACTCAGATTTTGTAAAGGGTGTGGTCAAGACATACTACGGCCGAACCAAATTCATGTATAAATGGGATCTGGATGTGCCCTATGACATTACACCCCAGAGAATTCAGGAACTGGTTGTCAGGCTGAGGGAACTCATCACGAACAAGTCAGAGGTCAATCAGGACATGTGCTGGATTTACCTTGAACGCCTGGACCGTTACTCCAAAGTCGTGCGGGTCTGGTTTCAGGTAAATCTTCCTACTTGGGCCGAATCCCTGTTTTACGGCAATAAGGTTCTCCACGATATTCAGCTTGTCTTTGAATCCATGCATATCCCCTTTGCCTTCCCCACCCAAACACTCCTCTTGAATCGAGATAATCCGCTTGAAGGCGGGGAAAATCAAGATCCGGTCCCCGCGGTGTTGCCCGAATCAGATGAGGACGGCGCGGACCCTACATCCCCTTTGCAGGTCTCGACATCTTGAAGGAGACTGAGGAAAGAGGCTGAAAATGGCAAACACGAAGAAGAAACTGATATATCTGCTTATCTGCATGATGGTCCCTTTTATGTTTGGTGTCACATGCAGGGCAGAAAACCCCTTTTTTCAAAGCTTTGAAAAACGACGTGAGCGCATGGTAAGAACTCAAATTGAAGCAAGGGGAATTACTAACAAGAGAGTCTTGAAGGCATTAAGAAAGGTTGAAAGGCACAAATTCGTTCCTAAGGAATATCAATGGCAAGCATATGGAGATTACCCATTGCCAATCGGGGAGGGACAAACCATATCCCAGCCCTATATCGTTGCTCTCATGACGGACGTTTTGGATTTGGACAGCACTAAAAAAGCGCTTGAAATTGGCACAGGTTCCGGTTATCAGGCAGCAATATTGGCAGAAATATGCGAAAGCGTATGTACGATCGAACTAATTGGCGTGCTTGGGAAAAAGGCAGAAAAACTGTTGGCTGATTTGGGGTACGAAAATATTAACCTCAAAATTGGTGACGGATACCAAGGATGGAAAGAACATAGCCCCTTTGATGCCATCCTCGTGACATGTGCTCCTTCACACATTCCACAACCGCTTCAAGACCAGTTGGCAGAAGGTGGCAAAATGGTCATTCCTGTTGGAAAAAAATTCACGCAGGAATTGGTGCTCCTGACCAAGCAAAAAGGGAAAATAAAGAAAAAAGACATCATTCCTGTGAGATTTGTTCCGATGATGGGAAAAGATGGGAAGGCATACTAGAAAAAATATAGGGGACTATTTCACACCTAAAGTTTATTCCTTATGTTTGCTGATTGAAGATGTCCCCAGTCGGCTGTCAGAATCCGAACTACTTTGCCAAGGGGATACTTTGAAGAAATTCCTCGTTGGTGGGGTATGACTCAAGGGCATTGAGCAGCGAGGTCATCGCGTCTTTGGGTTTGCGGTCTACAAGGCCCCGTCGAATGGTGGCAAGGCGCTTAATATCGTCAGGGTCATACAATCTTTCCTCCTTTCGGGTCCCGCTGGCAGCCACGTTGATGGCCGGAAAAATCCTTGCTTCGGCAAGCCCGCGATCGAGAACGATTTCGCTGTTGCCGGTGCCCTTGAATTCTTCGAAGATAAGCTGATCCATGCGTGACCCAGTGTCGATTAGGGCTGTGGCGATGATAGTGACGGATCCGCCGTCTTCAATGTTGCGCGCAAGCCCGAAGAAGCGGCGAGGAATCTCCAAGGCCCCTGCATCCAAACCTCCGGACAGTGTTCGACCTCTGCCTCTGCCATTAAGGTTGAAAACCCTGCCCATGCGCGTCAGACTGTCAACAAGCACCACTATATCGTGGCCACACTCAAGCTCGGTGCGGACATGAGCAAGCATCAGTTCCGCCAATCTCACGTGTTCCTCGATGCTGCGATCGCTGGAACTGGCGATGACTTCTGCGTCTACGGCGCGACGGAAGTAAGTGACTTCTTCGGGCCGCTCATCAATGAGTAGTACGAGAATGCGCGTTTGAGGATCACCGGCGTGGATGGCCCTGGCAATTTGCTCCAGCAGAGTGGTTTTTCCGGCCTTGGGAGGTGAGACAATCAAGCCCCGGGTGCCCTTGCCGATGGGCGCCACGAGATCAACGACGCGCATACTCATCTCACCTGTGGCGGCAAGTTGGAACCTCTCGCATGGATCGATGGCAATGAGGTGGGTGTAAAGGGTTCGTCTTTTGAACTGTTCCGAGCTGAGGCCGCAGACCGATTCAACGATGGCCAATTGCGGAGCCTTTTTATCCTTCCTCACTGAACCTGTGACACTGGCGCCTTGGACGAGATTGTTTTCCCTCACGAGCCTGGCCGATACCACAATTTCATTGGAACCGGGGCCAAAGGGCCGCAACAGGTCACACAGTACACCACCACGGTTTTTCGTTAGTTTCAGTACGCCGCTAGCTCTGTCCGGCATAAAAACGTATCTCCTCGCAAATGACAAAGGTCCAGCACAACCTCGCACATGGACTTTCCATAAATTTCAGACAATTGAATGCTTGTTAGGGTAAGTTCTCAATAAGTTGGGATGTGCCCCCTCGCCCTGCTCTCTCCCCCACAGGCGGAGAGCATTTGGATGAGGGGGATCACGCGAATCTCAGATTTTTTTGATAAGTTACTTGGTGGGTAGATAGTTACATCAGACGGCTGGATTTGTCAAATCCTTGGGCAGATTTCTGATTATGCAATGAGAGTCGACACGCCATTTCGGGCTCTATTGGTTGTTGATCAGGCCGTTCAGTGCTATGGGTGAGAAGGAATGGCTGCGCATCATGATGCGGCAGACAGACGGATTAAGTGATCAGGAAATATCTCAGTGTTTTACTGTGAAGGGCGAGCATCTCTTTTTCAAAAGGAACGTGTCCTGATCGTAGGTCAGAAGAAATGATGTTGGAAGTGGGACTGATGAAGAAGGTTAGGTTTATTCTCACTGTTTTCTTTTTGATGTTTGCCACAGCGGTCATGGCCCAGGATGATCCCATAAAGGGCCCGTGGCAAGCCCCAGGGCTAAACGCTGCACGCCACGAGGGGCAAAAAGACGCATCGAATCCAGGGAGTTCGCTGGTCAGATTCTATAGGAAGTATCTTTCGCCCGTTGCCGGGGGGCGGTGCCCCATGTATCCTTCTTGCTCTCAGTACAGCATTGAATGTTTCAGTAAACATGGTTTGCTCATGGGCTGGATCATGACGTGGGATCGTCTTTACCGGTGTGGCAGAGACGAGTTAGGACGGTCTCCATGGGTTTTTGTGAACGGGCGGCAAAAGTGCTATGATCCAGTAAAAAACAATGATTTCTGGTGGTGTGATGGGAAATAACGGCTCAAAGGGAAGGAGAAATCCCCTGCAGTGAGATTTAGGCTTCCAACCCATGATATATCGGCATCATTTTAGGCTCGCAAACTGGGCTTTGGTCACCGTTGAAGCGACCGTGTTTTTGAGAAGCTAGCTGTTACGGTATTTCCATTATTTCAAATTGTTATACAAAGTTGCCTCAATCAAACGTGTCCCGCCCGGTAAAAATGTCAAGAGCCTGGCATATTCTTCCTGCCCCTTTTTCCTAAAGTTTCCTTGCCATGATCCGATAGATTTACTGGGAGAACTGGTTATGCATGTCAGCAACTATCAGGTTCATAATGTCTTAAGAGCATACGGCAGACAGCTCAGCCTGAGCAGGCGTGGGGCACGGAACAAGAATGTAGTGGCTCCGAATCCGGCTGATAGCATTACAATTTCCACTGAAGCAAGGCGAACGGCTGTAGTTGAGAAAATAACAGCGGATATCGTTGAACGCGTTGTGCGTTCCGGCCCCCATAACGCCATGGAACAGCAGGTGTTGAAAGAATTGGAAAATGAGTATGGGGACAACCTCGCACTAGATGAAGATAACGGCGCTGAGCTTGTTTTCAAGGTTATTGACAGAGAAAAAGGGGAGGAGATCAGGACCCTTTCAATTGAAGATTCCAAAGTTCTCAGGAACCGTCTTGAAGAAATTACCAAAAGAAAAGTTGATGCCAATATGTTTTGACAATAGGGAGGTGCTGATTCATGAAGATTTCAGGTAGTGACGAAATAGTCAAATATATCAATGAAACTGCCGGCGCTCGGGCCCAGGGACCTAGTGAGAGAGCCCCTACACGAGCCGATGTTCCCACGGAGCCCAAAGAAGGCGCCATCGTCAATCTTTCGCAGACGTCAAAAGAGGTTCAGATGGCCCAGAGAGCCATGGAATCTGAACCTGATGTTCGTTTAGAAAAAGTTCAGGCCATCAAGGATAGGATTGAAAACGGAACCTATGAGATCGATTACGAAAAAACAGCGGAAAAAATGCTGAAGGCCTATTTTGACGAAATCATCTAAGTTCTTGTATCTGTCTTGGATAATACGCCTTTGAAGCTAATGATCAAACAGGCTTGTCATAAATGAAGTAACCCCTTTGATATCAAAAAACTCTTTGCGCGAGCTTTATAACAAAGATCAATAACACCACGACGAAGATCTTCCTCACGGTCCTGCTCCGCCATAATATGCGAGCCTAATCGCAAGTCCTGCTGTTAGCAGGACCGAGCCATCTCATCGAATAATATTCTTGCCTAAACATCCATCCTTGTGAAATCATGCAGATCTATTCACAATCATGAACAGCGACAGCCATCTGAATAAGTGCAAACGGTGCGGCCGTTGCATGAGCGTATGCCCTGTGTATCAGACCACCTTTAGAGAGGCTGACGTGGCACGGGGAAGATTGGCGCTCCTTGAGTCTGTGGAAGACGGCGCCATGGGGTGGTCCGAGCGTCTGAGAGAAATCCTTTCGCGTTGTCTTCTGTGCGGGGCCTGCGCCCAGGTTTGTGCTAATAACGTTCAGATCACCCGCCTTTTCCAGCAGGGTCGCCGAGATCTCTTCTTGGCCGGAAAGAGCAGTAGGTCCGACAATCCTCTGATCAAAAGCATCAGGCGAAGAGATTTGCCGGGAGAAGTTGTCTGCAAAGGCGGCGCCCTTTTTCAGGCCCTGTTTTGCAAGAGAATTCCTGAAAGCAGCGGGCTCCATCTCAGATTTCCACTTTCGTTTTTTACTCAAAGGACCACGGCGCCTGCTATTTGCTGGACTCCTTTTATCAAGAGCGCTCAGCCCGAGCCAGCATCTCCGATGGATGGTCCTCGGGTTGGATTCTTTGTTGGATGTGGCGCCAACTATCTCTTTCCCGAGGCGGCCAGGGTCCTTGTGCGAATCCTGCGCCACATGGGAGCCACGGTCGTTATACCAGAGGACCAGGTCTGCTGCGGACTGCCTGCTTATGTTTCGGGTGACACAAAAACCGCTCAAGCCTTGGCCAAGAAGAACATAGAGGTATTTGGGCTTCTGGAGCTTGACGCCGTGCTGACAGTGTGCGCTTCCTGCGGGTCCCACTTAAGAGACCTTCCGGTCCTCTTTGACGATGATCCTCTCTGGCAGGATGCTGCCAGTGGTCTGGCCGAAAAACACCGGGATGCTATGGCCTTCTTGGTGGAGAGCCTTGATTTTGACACATACCTAAAGGACCAATCGTTTGATCATGCCTTGCAGGGCGGTCCGTTGCTTCGCGTGGCCTACCACGATCCGTGCCATCTGAGGATAGGGCAAGGGATCACAGAGGCCCCCAGAAGAATTCTTGAGGCTTTGCCCAATGTGGAACTTGTAGAAGCTCCCCATGCCGGCCAATGTTGTGGACATGGAGGAGATTTTAACCTGTCGCACTTTGATCTTTCTGTCAAAATCCTTGATCGGCGAATGGAAGACTTTCAGAAGGTGGAGCCCGATGCCATTGTCACGGGTTGCACAGGCTGCCTGCTCCAATTTGTTGAGGGTGTAAGCCGGAAAGGGCTGGCCGGAAAGGTCCAGGTCTGTCATCCCCTGGTCTTGGCAGACAGGGCCATGGTTTCTTGCAGGGCAACGTGAACGGTCGTTACATACTACAAAATTCCCTATTTCTCATCACTGAAATAATCACCCAGTAGTCCCCTGCTGTGTTCATCCTCGTGGCAGTAAATACACAGATTTTCCCAGTTGGAACCATCGGGCGGATTATTCATGTGATTTCCATCCTTGTGGTGCACAGTGAGGAGATGCCTGTCCTTGTAATCAAACTCTCTCGCACATTTGGCACAGATAAGCCCGTGAATCTTTAGCGAGCGTTCTCTGTAATTACTGGATGGGGAACTTATTTTTTTTAGCTCCCTAACAACATCAGCAACAGACCTATTGCTGTCTGCTTTTTTTGCCCCTGGCCTTCTGTACCCAGCGTAAGTTCTTCTGCGCATTTTCATAGCCTCTCTAGTCATAGGGTTAGAGAAACGAGAGAATAGATCTCACTGCTTGTCCCTTTGCCATGGGTAGAGAGAGGAAGTGATCGCCATCCAAAGGGTGAAAGAGGGTTTGCGGACATAGTCGCAAAATGTCATTCTGATAGTTTGCTCTGGCGCCAGCGTCATAGATCTCCAAAACCGTATCTTTACGAGCGTAAAGGCACAAGACCGACGTCTTTTCCAGATGCAATTCTTTCAGGGGGTTCAGAGTGAAAAACTCAGAGATAGTCCTAAACAGCCTGGTCCTCCTCCGCTCTAACACCCCAAAATAATCTCTCCCTTTGGCAATTCCAGGAAACAAGAGATCCACATAATGCCCAACTGCGGCCTTCAGTCTCCGAAGGCTTTTTTGAGTGGGGAAAACCTTTCGGTAATACGTCATAAATGAACTGATCACAGCCTGTGGGCCCAAGCTTGAAATGGCATTGATAAGCACAAGCTTTTTTATTGGTTCTTTCAGGCAGTGAGTTGCATAGACCATGGGGATGGCCGAATAACAAGAAGCGATACCAAAGAGAGGCAACTGCTCTTTTTCGGTCAGACGCCACGTACGGCAAAGCATGTGAAGTGTATCCCTCATGGTTGCTCCAAGGGAAAATCTGTCAGAGGAACTCCCGTGGCCGGAGTAATTGAAAGAGACAAGATCATATTCTCCTCTAATTAGCCAACGAAAGGAACTCACTTGCTGAGACAGTTTTCCACCAATAAGCGGTGGCACAAATACGAGGCCTCGGGGGGAACAAGTTCGCACACGAATCCACTCCAGGCTCTGTTTTTCCCCCACTGCATGGTGTCCCTTTTCAAAAAGTGTTTTCATCTGCTACTTGAAAAAAACCGAACCCTGTGTAAAAGTCTTGCGTAACTTTTCAATAACCTGGAGATGCTCATGAATGCAAGCAAAAGACGTCTTAATAATGTTTTTCTGCACAGTCTGAGGATAGCCATAGATTTCCCGTGAAAGGAGTTGCCGTGCGTCAGAATTTGTTTCGGATCCTCTTGGCTTTGCTATTGCTTCTGCCAGCATGCGTTCCAAGGGTCAAGCCGCCAGTCACAGTCGCCCGAGCCCTGGTGAAGCTCCGGCCCCATGAGTTTCCCGGTTTCACTGACGATATGTCCCATGACTCGCTCGAAATTGCAATTGATCAAAGCCTTGACTATCTGAAACGTCTTGATCCTTCAACACGCTTTCGTTTTGGGCCAGACACATACACTGCCTCTCACCTGGTGAAATCCTTAAGAGCCCTTCACAAACTGGCTCAAAATCCCCTCTCTGATAACGACCTCAAGAAAGCTATTGAAAGCTTTTTTTTCGTCTACAAATCTGTTGGACGCGACGGGCGGGGCGAGGTGTTGTTTACAGGATACTATGAGCCCACGCTTCAGGCCAGCCTCCAACCCTCCCCTGATTATCCGTATCCTATCTACAGAAAGCCTGACGATTGGGTGAGCATCAACATGGGACTTTTTGATCTCAAATACAAAAATGAACGCATCATAGGCAGACATGTCAATCAAACCGTCATGCCCTATTTTTCAAGACAAGATATTGACTCCAAGGGGCGCCTTCAGAAGAAAGGATATGAACTCCTTTGGGTCTCAGATCAAGTTGCCCTTTTTTTTCTTCACATCCAGGGGGCCGGACAGGTAACGCTGGAAGACGGCACTTTGTTGCATGTCAATTATGATTGCAACAATGGACGCCCTTACCGGAGTATCGGCAGATTGCTCATCGACGAAGGGGTGATCTCTAAAGAGGAAATGTCAATGCAACGCATATGTTCTTACCTTAGAGATCACCCCGAAGAGATCGAACATGTCTTTAATCACAACGAAAGATATGTGTTTTTCAGGCTGGTTGAGCATGGCCCGCTAGGGGCCATTGAGGCGCTACTGACTCCCGGCCGTTCTATTGCCACTGACCTGCGCCTCTTCCCACGGGCTGCACCGGCCTTCATTGAAACAGAGAAACCTCTGCTGGGCGAAGATGGCAGGATCGTGTCCTGGGAAACATTCGGCAGGTTTGTCTTCAATCAAGATACGGGTGGAGCAATCAGAGGACCGGGGCGGGTAGATCTCTTTTTGGGCAATGGCCCGCATGCCCGGGTTGCAGCAGGTCACATGAAACAGAATGGAACACTCTATTTTCTTGTACTCAAAGGCATCGAGGAAAAATTGGAGTTACCAGTGAAAACTCACTCCCAATCTTAGGCTTTCGTAAACGACTTCGGACAGATCACCAAAACCTGAGGCGTAGTTCCCCTCCCTGTCCTTTTTCACCAGTTGACTCGCAGCTATCGGTTTCAACATCCAGATTCTTTGAGGCACTAGACAAGCCATTGCCAACATGAAGCCCCCAGCCACTGGCATCAGCAGATTTGTCGTGCGGCTTCATTGCCCTGATTTCTTCAAGATAGGATTGCACATCCAAGGTCTTTGATTTATCTTGAGCATCCTGTGCAGAAACTGGCAGCGGAGAAATGGCGAATAGAAGGACCATTACTATGTGAGATAGAACTCTTCTCATGGTTGTTTCCTGGGGTGTCATTTTCCTTCAAAGAATATAGATCACGATGAAATCGTTGTCAACAGACCAAGGGCTGGGTCAAAAATCTGACACAAAGCCGATTGCCAAGTCCGTTCTGCCGGCACTTACACACTCAGAGTGCCGAAAGGCCAAGCTATAATTCTGTGAAATTATGGCTAATATTTATAGTGATTCTGCCGCGACATTAAGGCACGATTCCTGCTAGGAGAAATGTAGGGGTAGTCTCCCTGCCATGATACAGTCTGTGTCATCGTGGAAATGCCATTTCGTACGAATCGACTCTGCCAGGCAGCGTGCCGATACTATGCCGAATATCGCAAGGGATCCTGGGGCGACAGAGTAAGGGGGTTTATTGATGCCAGATCTTGACCATGACCTAAGAACGACCACTGAAATTGCAAAAAAAGTCCTTCCCAAAATGACAGAGTGCAAGGTCCCTTTGATTCCGGAAAATTATCACGTGTGGTTTGAATATTTCATCGGCAGCAATGAAAGACTAAAAGCCGATATGGACAGCATAATAGCATCCGGCAATTCCTTTGTCCCTGAAATCAATGAAGGCCTCTATGACAAGTATTTTGGAAAAACGAAAACTGAAAAATTGATGAAACAGGTCCATAAGGAAACGCAAAAAATCCTCAAGAATATTCTCAACGACATTCTCGTCGCTAACACCTTTTCCTCAGATTACGGAAACAAACTGGAACAATACTCCCGCCAATTGACCGATGCCAGGCATCTGTCTGAAGTACAACATATCATTGGAAATCTGATAAAGGAGACGAGCAAAATGGCCGAGTCAAGTCGTGGTTTGCAAAAACGGCTTGAGAAGGCAAGCTCGCAAGCTGAAAGCTTGAGGCAAGAGCTCGAAAAGTCGGAAAGAGAGGCAAGGATCGACGCCCTTACTGGCCTGCACAACCGCAAGGCCTTTGATGACAAGCTAACGGAGCTTTATGACAAATATACAAAAGATGGCGTCCCTTTCTCAGTCATAATGTTGGATATTGATTTCTTCAAAAGCTTTAATGACAAATATGGTCATAAGATCGGTGATGAGGCCTTGGAGATTGTAGGCTCCTTATTGCGTGAGTACCTGAAGGGCATGGATTTTCCGGCGCGATACGGAGGCGAAGAGTTTATTGTTCTCCTTCCAACGACTTCACTTGAAAATGCATGTGTTGTGGCAGAACAGATAAGAAAACTCATATCACAGAAAAACCTAAAATTTGTTAGGACCGGAAAACGCCTGGGCAACATCAGTGTGAGTCTGGGAGTGGCAGAAATAACAGCAGGAGACACCACTGACTCCTTAGTAGAAAGGGCAGACAAGGCGCTTTATCTGGCAAAGGATTCCGGCAGGAATAATGTGAAATCTGAAAGGGATCTGCAGCCGTGATTGGTTAACCGTTTTCCCTCCTAGGGTGTCTACGGCTTCACACCAACGTGCAAATGGGTTATTCCAAGGGTGAGCCGGTATTTTTCCACTTGTTTCAACCCGGCTTTTTCCATTAATCCGGCCAGGGCGTCAGGGGCGGGAAAATTCATGATCGAGTCTCCCAGATAGTAATAGGCGCTCGGGTTGGGGGAAAAGGCGGCCAGGCGAGGCAACATCCGGTTCAGATAGACACGATAAGCCTTTTGAAAGGGCCTGTTCCCAGGAAGCGTCATCTCCAGCACCATTACCTGGCCGCCAGGTACAATTACGCGAAGCATCTCCTCAAGCGCAGCGATTTTGTCGGGGATATTCCGGAGGCCAAAGGAGATTGCGGCAACGTCAAAAGAGCTTTCAGCAAAGGGAAGGTCCAGTGCATCGGCACGCATCATCTGCACCCTGTCTGCCAGACGCCACTTGCGTATTTTTGTGCGGGCACGATCCATCATCTCCTTGACAAAATCGAGCCCTATTATTCTTGTGCCAAGGTATCCGCGGGCCACATCGATAGCCAGGTCGGCCGTGCCCGTGGCCACATCTAACATCCTGTAAGTCTCAAAAAAGCGCATTTTCCCCACTGCAAAACGACGCCAGGCAATATCCCGTCTAAGACTCAGGAAATGATTCAAGAAATCGTACTTCTGCGTAATGGTGGCAAAGATCTCTTTGACCATCTCAATACGCTCCAAGTCCGTCACTTCAGTAACACGGGGGTATTTATCCCTCATCCGTTTTTCCATTTGCACAACGTGTTTCTCAAGCGGCGAAGCCGCGTCATATGAAATCGTGCAACGATTTCATAACTGGATCTCCATCATGTCCTCAGCCAGGACAAGCGGGCCTTCGTACGTTCTCCGGCACTGGGCAAAGATATCCGCTGTTTCGCATTCAGGGTAAAAATGGGTGAGGACGAGCTTTTTTACACCGGCCCGGGTGGCAACCTCACCGGCCAGAGACGGCGTAAGATGGCCCGGCACCTTCATCTCATCCGGAAGAGCAGACTCACAAATCAACACATCGGCTTCCTCGGCCAGGATTGCAAGGTTTTCACATACATCAGTATCACCCGAGTAGACAACAGAAGCGCCGTTTGGCGCGGTAATACGGTAGGCCAGGCTTTGTTCCGTGTGATTCATTGGAAGGCTGTCTACATCGAACACGCCGCAATCGAGGTGATCACGGTCATTGTTGTCAAGCTCAGCAAGGTTCATGATACCTGGCGCCAGTTCAATCCACCGGCCGTAGGCTAGTTTCAACTTTTCATAAAAGTCCACAAATCCCTTGGCAGCCACAATGGTAAAGGGTTTGCGTCTTCTGTAGCTTTCCGGGTATTTTGTGGCAAACAAGAAGGGCACCAGTTCACCGGAATGATCCGGATGAAGGTGGCTGTAAAAGACGTAGGAAATCTCATTAATGGTGATGCCGACCTCAAGAAGCCGCCGCATGGTGCCTGCGCCCGAATCAAAGAGCAGCAAGGTTGTGTCTACTTCAATCAATACCGAGCAACTGCTCCGCTTTAAAGACGGAACACATGTTCCTGAGCCGAGTATAGTAATCTTCATTTTCAACTCCCTTTAAACCCAACTCCTCAAAAAGTCCGGGCTGTGCGGTTGCATCAGGGTAGGTCCTCAATAACCTAGGGCGAGGGGGCCTTTTTTCAAAGGCGATATCTTTGTCATTATTTCGGACTCTCGCAGTGGCCGGATATTGTGATTGCCCCAAATGCCCTTATGAGCTTGGCACAGGCTTGGCCAATCACAAAATATCCGGCCACGCTTCATGCGCATGGTTGATATCGCCTTTGAAAAAAGGCCCCCTCGCCCGGAGTAGCACCCGGCGTTCTTGAGATGTTACGCGTCAAGCGCCCCTTCAACCTTACGCCAAATCCCTGGCCAGGGCGATTACCTTGTACACTACCGCGCCGGCCAGGTAAGCAATATCCTCGGTGGGAAGGTAGGAACTCACCGATGTATCAAAATAGATATTGCCTTCAGGCGGAAACTCTTCGTCTCCCTCCCAGAGAGAAAGGACAACCGGCACACGGGGCAGGACAAAAACCTTTAAGGCCTTGTCTCCAGGTGAACTCACTATGTGGCCGATCCGCCCGGACACCCTTTCCAGGACATCTGGTGTTTTCCCGAAGAATTCTCTCAGGGGTATGATGGC
This sequence comes from Deltaproteobacteria bacterium, assembly GCA_016930875.1. Lineage (NCBI taxonomy): Bacteria > Pseudomonadati > Myxococcota > Myxococcia > Deltaproteobacteria bacterium. Next base: position 16,024 of record JAFGFW010000132.1, read on the forward strand.
GCGTTTCATAAAGGACGGGTAATAAAAGGAACCAGACGGGACTTCGCGAAACGTAACCCATCTGTCTTGAACAGATGCGCCGGTAGCCGTGATCAGATAGTGCAGAATAAGCACCTGATCCCGTATCTTTAGCGGATCGGCATTTTCATCTAAGGATATTGTCTCGCCGCACACAGTAAAATCATATGTGTGCCCCAGATATGGGACGGACGCTCGTTTTTTGTCAGCCGAGACTTTTTCAAGTGAAAGCCCAGCTTTCGTGCAGCACACATCTATGTCAAGTCGCGCCAGAGCGTCGAGGGCCAATGCCCGTGCTGCCTCATAATCATCTTGTGTTGGCACCTATCGGTTCCTTTTTCCCACCAGCGCCCACAATCTCTTCAAGGGCCTCAATGATGTCAGAATAACAAAAATCGAAGCCTTGCCTGGCCAGTTTTGCCGGGATGGCCTTCTGGCCCTCAAGAAGCATAGATCCGAATTCTCCAAGTACGAGTCGCAGCGTGAATGCAGGCGTCTTCAGAAAGGACGGCCTCGACAGGACCGTTCCCAAAGACTCGGCCAAATCCTTGTTGCGTACAGGATTCGGTGAGCAAAAGTTAACCGGGCCGTGGATATCCTCGTTGTCAAGAACAAACAAAAATGCGTTCAAAAGGTCTTCCATGTGAATCCAGGCAAACCACTGGTTGCCGCTTCCAAGCGGACCTCCCACAAATTTCTTAAATGCAGGGATCATTTGTCCAAGTGCGCCCCCGGTTTTCCCCAGGACAACACCTAATCGGGAAATAACCACTCGAACATCCTTGCCGGCCGCCTTTGTTGCTTCAGCTTCCCAATCCACACAGAGCCTGGCCAGAAAATCATCTCCGGGCCGGTCTTCCTCTGTCACCTCCTCGTCGCCATGGAAACCGTAGTATCCAACTGCTGATGCGCTGCAAAGGACGGTTTCCCTTCCTTCGGACAAGGCCTCCACCACGTTTCGTGTGGTCAGAACCCGCGTATCATAGATGAGCTTTTTGCTCTTATCGTTCCATCGCCTAAATACCGAAGCGCCGGCCAGATTGATCACGGCGTCCTGACGGGCCACCTCCTCTTGCCAGGAGCCTTTGACCGTGGTATCCGCAGGCACATACTTGACTTTCCGGGGCATATGCTGCGGCGAGCGGCCCACAACCGTGATCTGGTGCCCCATTTGCAGAAATCGGATGGACAGTTGTGTGCCCACAAACCCGAGACCGCCTGTGATAAGGACCCTCATGGCTACCTCCTGCCATTGTATTTTTTCTATCTTTGCGCTAAATTTACATTTCGTCAAGACAGGTGTGGTATATTTTATAATTGATACTGTTAAAAGACGCCGTTTCCCCGGCAAAGTCGAGTCACATGAAATCGCGAACGCTTCTGGCAATGGGAAGATCATGACAAAGACGCCAATTCGTCATTTTTTCTATTACTGGTTTCCTGTGCTCTTTTACTGCCTCATTATTTTCGTCCAATCTTCATATCCCGCCCCGAAAAAAACTCCGGACCTGCCTTGCATGGACAAACTTCTTCATTTTGCCGGCTATGCTTTGCTGGGAATACTGTTTTTGAGGGGTTTTCGGAGTTCAACGTTTAAGAACAACAATGGGCTAATAACCGTGGCAAGCATCTTTTTGACTGGAATCTACGGGGCAAGCGATGAGTTGCATCAGTATTTTGTCCCGTACAGATTTGGTGATATGTGGGATATTCTCGCTGACTTTTTGGGTGGACTTTTCGGTGTCTATATCTATCAACTACTTCTGGATAAGTATCCTAGGCTCGGTCGCATTTGAGTAAGGACTGAGAACCTTTGAAAGGAAGGCCTCATGAACCTGGAACTTATTGAAAACATGGACGCCCCTGAGCTTCGCAAATATATAGAATTTCTTCTCTGGCACTACCGGGTGATGGATGCGTTCTGGTTCATCTATGTGGCTGAGCGTTTTGACCAGGCTACTACGGAACGTGTCAATGAAAAAGTCTGGGGGCGGGTGGCCGGCATGGCCGCCAAGGACCTGGTGCCCCGCTTTCAGATCCAGGAAAAGGGCTTGAAGGGGTTTGTGAGCGCCCTCAGATACTTTCCCTGGTGCATCCTCGTGGGATACGAGATCCGGGAAGAGCCGAATGAGGTAATTATCTCCGTCCCGTCCTGCCCTACTCAGGAGGCCCGGCTCAGACGCGGCCTGGGCGAGTTTGCGTGCAAAGAAATGCACCGGGGGGAGTTCGAGAGCTTTGCCCGGGAGGTGGACGACCGTATAAAGGTGGAATGCCTGTTTGCCCCGCCAGACCCCCATCCTGATGACATGTTTTGCAAGTGGCGATTTTGCATTTGAACTACCGTAACCCTTCACAGGTTCAGGGTAACGAATATCCAATACCGAACATTCAACGGCTATTTCTGTTTCTTTTCAGCCCTTCGACTCCGCTCAGGGCCGTGAGCCTGTCGAACGGCCGTTTTGATACTCGTAACGAAAATCTTAATTAATGCTTCTCTTTCCTCTTTTCCCATTCAACATTCGATGTTGGACGTTCGATGTTCGATGTTCATCTTTTTCAGCAAACCTTCCACAGTCCATCCGGTGCAAAAATAACTTAGCGTTAAGGCCTCTCCCTCGGAATCATATCGGCATAAATTTTGCGTGAGAAAGGTAAAGGCATTTGGTCCAAGAAATCCGCAAGAGCCTTCTTTGACGAGTGCAACACCCATAGGAGGGAGTTAAAATGGGACAAAGGTACAAAAGAAGAAAGTATTTCATTCATTCTTCCAGTCAGCTCAAATATATTACCTTCAGTGTCATACCTGCGCTGCTGATGAGCCTTTATTGTACGTATTCTCTTGTTGAGAGTGGGAAGTTGGTGCTTCGGGCGGCAAAGGAAAAACCCATTGTGCCAGTTTACTCCATAAAACAAACGATACTTGCTTTACAAAAAGAAGGCTATACCAAGGATACAGCAACAAAGGCGACAAGAATGAAAAGTGAAGTAGAATCTTTGACGAAAACGCTAGAGAAAATGTATTCAGATACTCTCACGGAATGGGACAAGACTAAACGGACCATTTTCGTCGTTCTGTTCTGCGTTCTTGTTCTTGTAGGATTTCTGTCGCTTGTATTTTCTCACAGAATTGCCGGACCTCTTTTCAGAATAAGAAGATGTGTAGATATGCTTGTTGAAGGTAAAAATATGCCGCCAATTCGGCTACGCAAGCGCGATGAATTTAAGGACCTGGCTGCCTCTTTAGAGAGACTAAGAATCGTTCTTAAGGATAAGGGGTTGTTGGAATCTGAGTAGAAATATTGAAAGACTCTCTGATTCATATCCGGCCACACACGGGTGTCTACCCACGACGGTTTTGTCCCGGCAACAGGGGCCGAAATATCTTTTGTCGCGGCTTCACACTTGTAGAAATACTCATTGGAATCGCTATCGTAGCCACCCTGGCAGGCATCGCCGTTCCTATGGGATCAAGCTACATCGACAAGGCCAGAAACGCACGGGCCATTGCAGAAATTCGTTTGATGGAAAAGGATATCAAAACCTATGAGATTGAAAACGAAACGCTTCCCAACAGCCTGAGCGATGTAGGACAGGGAGGTCTCTTAGATCCCTGGGGAAATCCGTACGAGTACCTCAAGGTAGAGGGTGCAAAAACAGGCAAGCTGCGGAAGGACCGGTTCTTGGTTCCTGTAAATTCGGACTTTGACCTTTATAGTAGAGGTAAGGATGGTGAGACGAAGGAACCTTTCAACGCGCCAAATGCCGGGGATGATGTCGTCCGCGCCAATGACGGGGGATATGTAGGGCTGGCTTCAGAGTTCTAACAGGGTTTACAATGATGAAACTTGACACTGCATTTCTTGGAAGCAAGGTGGGGCGGCGAATCTTTGTGCTCTTTGTTTGCTGCGCCCTTCTTCCGATCGGAGCCCTGGCCATTCTGTCTTTCACTCATGTGACAAGACAGCTCAACGAACAAAGCCAAAGGCGCCTCCAACAGGCCACCAAGGCTGTGGGCATGGGCATTTACGAACGTCTCATATTCCTTAAGACCGAAATGAGTATAGTTGCATCCAAGCTTGACCCAGGCGTGCCAGGCGCTATGCAAAGCTCGGTCGAAGCCTTTGATCAGCCAACTGAAAAGCGCTTCAAGGCGATCATGCTTGTCACTGAGCAAGGCACTCCAATATCTCTTCATGGCGCTATTGAAAACCCGCCGTTGCCAACCCGGGAAGAACTGGAACAGATAAATGCCGGCAAGACGGTTATATCGATCCAGAAGCGTTCAGACTTGCCGTTACGCATATTTATGATGAGGAGCTTAAAGCCGCAGGATCCGAAGGCGGCATTTTTCATGGGAGAAATCGACACCGGTTACCTGTTCGGTTTACTTAATGCAGGCACGTTGCCACCCATGACCGAGCTTTGCGTTCTGGATCAATCAAGAAACGTGCTCGCCAGCTCCCTCCCAGCGCACGCGCCCTTTGCGGTTGCGGTGGGCGCCAGAATTGATGGTTCTGCGTCACGCCGGTTTGAGTGGGAACAGGATGGCAAGGAATATGTGGCAAGCTGGTGGACGATTTTTCTGAAATCCCAATTTGTTGCTCCAAATTGGACCGTGGTGCTGAGCCAATGGAAAGCCGATGTGCTTGCACCCATGGCCAATTTCAAGAAGATGTTTCCCCTTGTGGTCCTCATGTCCCTGTGGGTGGTGCTGCTCCTGAGCGTCATCCAAATTCGAAGGAATCTTGTGCCACTCAAAAAGCTGAAGGAGGGAACCCTTCAGGTCGCCAAGGGGGACTTCGATACCCGGGTAGCGATTACCAGCGCCGATGAATTTCAGGAACTTGCAGGATCCTTTAACACAATGTCCAGACAGTTGGGCAGACAGTTTCAGGCACTGACCACGGTTGCGGAGATTGACAGGGCGATCCTGTCGGCTTTGGATACGGAGAAAATTGTGGAGACGGTGTTGACGCGAATGCGCGATGTCTTTTCCTGTGACGGTGTCAGCGTGAGCCTCATTGATTCCAAGGAAACGAGTATGGCACACACATATGTGGAAGACGACACTGCAAGTAGAAAGCCGGTGGAGACCGCAGAGCTTAGTCCTGATGAGGTACAGAGGCTTAATGACAATCGTGAACATCTAATCATCGAAAGAGACGAGCGCCCTCCTGGCTATCTTGAACATCTGGCCAACAATGGCATGAAGTCATTTCTGGTTTTGCCGATTTTTCTACAAGAAAGACTCTCCGGAATCATCACCCTGGGGTATACGGATTCGCCTCCACGGAGTCCGGATGAGACCATGTCTTTCTCGAGCGAAGTTCATGAGATCTTAGTCCAAGCGAGGCAATTGGCAGATCAGGTGGCTGTAGCCCTGTCAAATGCCCATCTGATAGAGGAATTAGATCAACTCAACTGGGGCACACTTACAGCTCTCGCAAGGGCCGTAGACGCCAAATCGCCCTGGACAGCCGGTCACTCTGAGCGAGTAACAGATATGACTTTGGAAATTGGGACGGCTGTCGGACTCACCCCAAAAGAGCTGGATACTCTGCGTCGGGGAGCACTCCTACACGATGTTGGGAAAATTGGAGTCTCCGCCGCCATCCTCGACAAGCCTGGAAAACTGACTGATGAGGAGTATGAAAACGTCAAAAGGCATCCCTCTATGGGTGCGCGCATTCTGGAACCAATCAGTGCCTATGCGGAAATTATTCCCATCGTGTTGCAGCATCACGAACAGTTTGGTGGCAGAGGTTATCCTCACGGCCTTGCCGGCGAGACCATATGTTTGGGGGCCAGGATTGTTGCCGTGGCAGATGTCTTCGACGCCCTGGTCTCAGACCGTCCGTATCGATCCGGATGGGAGAAAAAACGTGCTATTGAGTTTATCAGGGAGGGCGCAGGCAGCCAGTTCGACCGGAACATCGTGAAGGCGTTCCTGGATGTGATGGGAAAGGAAGAAAAGGCGCGGCAGGCCCAAACAATGTTTGTGAGGTGGCCAGATACGCCCACAATGGTGGAACAACACAGATGAAAGTGAAATGGATCTTAATTGGAATCGTTGTTCTTGTGGCCTCGATTGCATTTATGTATGACAGGCCCACCCTTGTCCCGGATGAGCTGATTGGCGTGTGGGCCACATCAAATCCCAAGTATGCAGATCGGTCCCTGGAATTGTCCAGAGTCACGGTTGTGTTTGGCACGAGCAAAGAAAGTGTGCATGTGTATTTTGTTTCAAACGTGAAAAAGACAGTCCTGGATAGCAACACCCTGTACACGGTCTATTTCCATCGTCTGGAGGGAACAGAAGATGAAGTCTCCTTCTACTATTCGCCGGAAAATGGCGGTGTGATCCAGTTCAAAAACCAAAAGCACATCAAGTGGATCAAGGCAAAAAGCAAGAGTTGAGATGTCAATATAAGGCTTTTTCGTGCTTTGAAAGACTAATTCAGCACAGAGACTTCTAGATCCAAAGTCTTAGGGTTCGCGAAGAAGTAAAAATTCTGGCCCAAAGGACCAGGTTTTCAATGTAAAAATAAAATTGCCTCGTAAATAAGGCCCTCGGGGTCTTCGGGAAGATTTCCACGCATTGCATTTCCCGTAAATCCTCTTGCAAGATCCCAGAGATCCATTTGTTATCAGACCAGTGCAAATTTTCAGAAATCATAATCGAATAGTGTCGATCTCATTGGTTAAAGACTCTGGCCAATTACGCCGATAATGGATATGTGTTATTTGCGGTTGCCAATTTGTCTTAATGCCGAAGCATTCTGGCCTTGCAAAAAATATCTCATTTTCGGACAGACACAACTTTGCTCCAATGTAAATTCATAATGAAACAGGAATTCATTTCCCTTTATGACCAACAGGTTGAGAGAGATGACTATGAGTGTTTGGACAAAACTGTGGATACTGGTTTCGGCAATATGTTTGTTGGTTGTGGGGTCGGTTACCTATGTTCAGATACCAAAAAAGTCTGATTACGAGAAAACGAGAGTTCGTGACACTCTCAATGTCCTTATACAGAATATTCCAGAGTTGAGGGATTATACTTGGATTCAACTCCGAGACAGATATAGAGACATTTCAGATGAAGAACTTCTCAGCAAAATCCACGAAACAAAGAGGCGAGACAAACTGGATTTCCGAGGTGTTGAAGATGCATACAGAAGAAAGTTGGACAATCACCGAAATGCAGTACTGAAGTCTCTGGGTATTGGTTTCCTTTTTTGGATAATTCCTGCGCTATGGTTATACGTGCTTGGCAGGGCCATTGGTTGGGTAACAAAAGGGTTTGGGAGGAAAGCCGGGACCCTTGCCTCAGGTGCGAAGTCGTAACGCAATAGACAAGCCATGCAGAAGATCGGCGACTACGAGATCATTGAAAAGATAGGGCTGGGGGGCATGGGCTCCGTTTACAGGGGGCGCCAGGTGTCACTGGACCGTCCGGTCGCCATCAAGGTGCTGTCGGAAAATCTGACGAACTGCACCGAAGTGCTCCAGCGCTTCAAAAGCGAATCACGCATCATCGCGCGCCTCAATCATCCTAACATTATCCACGTGATAGACCGAGGGGTCACACTTGAAGGGATGCCCTATTTTGTTATGGAACATGTGGAGGGCACTGATCTCGGCCAGGAGATCAAAGCAGGGGGTCTCGACACGAACCGAAAGCTGGACCTGACTATTCAGATATGCAAGGCCCTTTCTTATGCGCACAAGAACGGCGTGATTCATCGCGATATCAAGCCGGCCAACGTCTTGATCGACACCGACGGCAACGCACTGGTCCTTGATTTCGGTATCGCCAAGCTCTCTGACAACGGAGGGCCTGACACAGACCACACCCAGACAGACGTCGTCATGGGGACCATCGAGTACATGGCCCCTGAGCAGCGTACGGCCACCCATGCTGTTACTGCCGCCAGTGACCTGTACTCACTGGGCGCTCTCATGTATGAGCTGTTTACCGGAGTCAAACCGCTCGGTCGCTTCCGGCCCCCTTCGGAACTGGACCCATCTGTTCCCCAGCCTCTCGAAGAGGTAATTTTGCGTTGCCTGGAGCCTAACCCGGAGGATCGCTTTGCGTCGGCTGACGAAGTCAAGGACCGTCTTCTGCAAGTTCTTCAGGGAGCGCACCTGCCCAGCGCCCAAAAGGAGCGAGCCAGAATAGGACTGGCCAAAGTGGAAGACAAATTTGGCTTGCTCGATGTCATCAAGGAAGACGATTACGGCGCGGTTTATCTTTATCAAGACAACGTGGACCATAGACTTCTGGTGATAAAAAAGCGAACCAAAACCGGTGCAGGCCTTAGTGAGGCAAAAATTCTTACCAACCTGAAGCATAAAAACATCGTCAACATCCTGGGCGCCTCCGGAGACGCGCGACTGTTCATTATTGTATTGGAGTACCTGAGCGGGGGGTGCCTGAAAGACCGCCTCATACGGCCCTATGCCTGGGCAGATGCACTCAGGATTGCAAAGCAGATATTGAGCGGCCTTTCGTTTGCCCACAGAAACAGGATTGTGCATGGAAACCTCAGACCGAGCAACATACTTTTCACGGAATCGGGAGAGGTCAGGATTACTGACTTTGGCCTGGATGAGCACTACGCTTCGGAGGAAGGCGGTACGAACTGGTATAACGTGTGCGATGAGGACAGGTCGCCCAGTGGAGACATCTTTGCAGCAGGCGTTATTTTTTACCAGATGTTGACTGGTTTGATGCCTGTCTGGAAAGATGCCAAAATTGTCCCCCACAATCAGTTCAACCTACTTCCCATCAAGCTGCAGAAGATGATTACCCGGATGATTTCATGTGACAAAAACGTCCGACACAGTAATTTTGACCAGGTGATCGTGGAGATTGATGGTCTCCTAGCCGCCCATGAAGAGAAAAAGCGGCAACGGAAGGCGCGTCAAGCACAAATAAGGTCTCTCAGAGCGGCCCCTGCCACTCCGCAACAAAGATCAAGGGGGAAGAGACTTTTGCAGACCTTTCTGCTCCTTGGCCTGCTTGTTGTTACCGCCCTGGTGTACCTTAACCATGTCGACCAGATCAGTGTATACATGGATACGATTGCAGTTTTGTGGGGCAAGCTCACGTTGCAATTGGGGTCACTTTTTTCAAAACAGCCGGCCTGACAGCCCGGCTGGCTAACATATTGTTTTCACAGGAGGAAGTCATGGCTGAATGGCATTTGTTGCTGAACGATAGGACCATCGACAAGTTTTGGATAAAGGAAGGGGAGGCTGTAAGCATTGGCAGGGGCAAGACAGCAGACGTCAGCATAGACAACGCCGCAGTTTCAAGACGCCACGCCACGCTTGAAATGCGAAACGGCGAATACTGGCTAACGGACCTGAAAAGTGTGAACGGGACCCGGGTTAACGGGCACAAGGTCGAAGGCGAGACTCCCATTACGGCAGCCGACCGAATCGAGATCGGAAAGTTCCGGTTTGTAGTAGCTCAAACCTCGGAGGACTCTTACCCCGCTTATGCCATGGTGCGAAATTCAGAGGCAGAGCTGGCACGTTTGCCTGATATGCCCACCGATTTCGAAGGCACGGTTTTCGTGGCTCCAAGACGGCTGGCTCTGGTTGAGGGCAAGGCAACACCCGAAAGGCTGTCGCTGAAAGAAAAGCCCGCTGTCACGCTTGGCAAAGATGCTGCCTGTGACGTGTGTGTTCCCGGTGGCAAAGTTGGCAAGATCCAGTGCCAAATTCTGGCCAAGGGAGATCAGCATTACTTAGTACACCAAGCGGGGTGGAAGCGTACGACAGTCAACGGCAGGAAGATTCATGGAGAGCAGAAACTGCACAAGGGAGATATGATCGGAATTGGCGGCTCGAAAATAAGCTTTGAGTAGTCGGGCACGGGAAACCAGGGGCACAGGTGTTATGAAACGCCTCATCAGGGTCGACCGAAATTATGTTTTCACGGGAGAGAGGCATGGCTGAATGGCATGTGACGCTTAACGACAGAATCCTCGACAGGTTCCGGATGGAGGAGGGGGACACTGTAAACATCGGTAGGGGCAAGACCGCAGACGTCAACCTTGACAACGTTGCTGTGTCTAGACACCACGCCAGGCTTGAAATGCGCAACGGCAAGTACTTTCTGACGGACTTGAGAAGTGTGAACGGGACCTTTGTAAACGGGTGCAAGACCACAGACAGTGTTCCCGTAACCGCAGCGGACCGAATCGAAATCGGAAAGTTTCGGTTTGCCTTGGAGCAGGCCTCAAAGCGGGCGCCTTCCCCTGTCATGCCGACTGATTTCGAAGGGACTGTTTATGTCGCCCCAAAGAAGAAACGCAGTAGGATAGCTGATGTGCAAGCCCCTCGCATTACGGTGATCGAAGGAGACGCGACACCGGACCGGTTATCCCTGAAAGAAAAGGAAACCGTAATTTTGGGCAAAGATGTCGCGTGCGACGTCCGGGTGCATGGGTGGCTTATCGCCAAGATACAGTGCTACATTCTTGCCAGGGAGGGCGAGTACTACTTGGCGCACCACGCCGGGTGGAGCCGGACAAGTCTCAACGGCAGAAAAATGCGAGAAGAGAAAAAACTGCACAGAGGAGACGTGATAGGCATCGGCCGGTCGAAATTGAGGTTCGAATAACCCTTAAGACGAATCTCGCCACAGCGGGATGGAGAGGGACTTTTTGCGAAGCCGTCAAGCTTACGGCTCCCATATGGCCTCACCCATTTCATCCTGGGGCAGCCCAGCCTGTGAAATATCGGACCCGATAAGCCCCTCTTCCCGTGCGCACGGAATGCAAAGGAAATCCCCGCCCCTTGTTTCAATCATCCTGGTAGCCATGGTCATCTCTGCACACCGGGAGCATGCCTTGGAAGGGGCCAGGGAGGCATAAGGCGGCTCGGAACACTTGACTTCTATTGTCTCAAAGACCGTATCAAAGGGTTTGGCAAGGAGATCCAGGGCCTTGAGCAATTTCTGCCGCATCCTTTGTTTGACCGTTGCCCTGCCGGCAGCAAAGGCCTCTTCAAGCTCGTCGAACTCTTCCTTATGCTCTCCTTCGTACTCATAGGGGCCTTGACGCGAGAAGCGGAATGCCCGCTTGTCTGATCGATTAAGGACCGTAAAGGCGTTTTTGCCGTAGTCCTTCAGGATGAGGTTGCCTTTCCCTGTTGTCGTGCCAAGCAAAACCTGCAGGGCGTCAACAGCGCACGTGTCGTTTTCGCTGATGACCACTACTTCTTCATCCTTAGAGCGACGAAGACCAAGCAGTTCTTTGGCCTGTTTTGCAATCATGTAGCCATAAACCAGGCCAGGACATATGTGGCCGTGAAAGGCGATGCACCGCTTCAGGTCTTCCGGCAACTGTCGGCGTGTATCTGACGAGCCATCATGATTGATATCGTTCATTGATCCATATACCTTCCTTACCTTCTTGATTTTCAATGCTCCCAATTCCATAACATCGCCAGGGAGAAAAGCAAAGGGATTCCTGAAGGAATGTCGATCGAAGAACCGGACTATAGAGGGTCTCTCAATACGCAACGCATCTGAAACCGAGTATGTTGGATGTGACGTCGGGGCTCACCTTGAAGCGGCTGAACAGGCGTATGTCATTTCCTGAGATCCAGCTTCCACCTTTCACGATACGCCAAATTGGGGTGTTCCCGGCGCTTTGGGCCGGCTGGTAAACGTCTGTGGTCCATTCTAACACATTTCCCAGTGTATCGACGATGCCAAGGTCATTCTTCAGGTCTTTGTATTCATCCACCGGTGTTGCGTCAGCCACAGAGTTCTCCTCAACGTTGCAAGCATTAGTTTTCCACTCGTCTCCCCAAGGAAACACGTATCCGCGCGCAGTTCTGGCAGCGGCCTCCCATTCGTTTTCCATGGGCAACCGCTTGCCCGTCCACGCAGCAAAGGCTATGGCATCTTCCAGGCTGACCTGAACCACTGGGTAGTTCCTCTTCTTATGGAGCGTGCTGCCTAGGCCGGATGGTTGATACCAGTATGCCCCCTTTACGGTTTCGGAACGAACAGTAGCATTGCAGACAAATCTGGCAAAACCGGTTTTCTCGTCCACCTCCTCACAAAAACGACCGTAGTAGACCGTCCCGTAGCCCAGTTTTTCTGCAGTTGTCACATACCCGGTCTTCTCGACAAAAACCTCAAAAAGGGCGTTAGTGACAGGGAATTTACCCAGATAGAAGGGCTCAAGTTGCACCTTGTGCTCAGGTTGTTCATCCCCTTTTGGCGCCTTGCTGCCAATGATATATTCTCCTTCCGGGATGAGGATATATTGGTTGTAGAACCTCTCCATGGCGCCCAGATAGCCGTCAAAGGCTTCGGCCAGGAGCTTGTCTTTATTGGTTTCGTCATCTTCTTCCGGATCTCCGGCGGGAAGACCTGCTTCCTGTGGCTGCTCAACTATCTCAATCTCTTCAAAATCATCGTCGGTTTCAATCTCTTCGACCTCTTCGGTCTCCTCGGGCACCTCGTCGACTTCAACTTCCTCAAATCCATCTTCAATTTCGGCATCGTCGAAATCTGCTTCCGCCTCAACTTCTTCGGGGGAATCAGCTATGTCAATTTCTTCGAGAATATCGTCGATTTTATTCTCATCAATTTCTTCTGCGTCCTCGTCAAGCTCAACCTCTTCCTGGGCCTCAGCGTCATCGAGGTCCTCTGCTACCCCCACTTCCTCAAGACCATGTTCAGCCAATAAAGTCCTTTCAGCCGCAATACCATATTTGCCGCCCGGCTCACCCTCCCCCTTGCCGGGTCCGTAACTCTTCGCGCCTGTTTCGCCCTCGCCCTTACCGAGTCCGTAGCCGTCAACGTCTGATTTCCCTGCCCATGCACCCTCTTGTTCTGCGGCAGTCTCTGAAAGAAAGCCACGTCCTTTAACCGTTTCAGCTAGCCCTGCCCTGGATACCTCAGTAGACCCATCAGTCAGGGCCCTTCCTCCTGCCTGTCTGCCAAATTTCTGCGACAAGCCCTCGATCGTGTTCTTCAGCTCCTCCAACTTACTTAACTCATCCGGACTGACTGCGCTGGTGATAGCCTCCGGACCTGATAATATTGCATTGACGATATCTAGAGCTTGCGTTATTTGCCCCCAAGGAATGGCTACCTCTTCCTCAGGGGCCTCGACTGCAACCTCTTCAGGAGCCTCATCGAGCTCTTCGAAGTCTTCTTCTACCTCTTCGGCTTCTGCCTCGTCTTCCGCTAACACATCCTCAATAATCTCGGCGTCGTCTGCGTCAACCTCTTCCCCGTGATCGGCATCTATATCATCTTCGGGTTCAGCCTCTTCACGGATCTCATCTACCTCAACCTTTTCGAAAACTTCTTCTATCTCGTCATCGTCAACCTCTTCCGCGTCTTCAAGTTCATCGAGTTCTTCCTCTTCAGTTAGAATTTCCTTTACAACGTCAGCAGCGTCTGGTGTCTCCCCATTACCTTCAATGATCTCTTCAGGAGCTTCTTTCGCTTCAGTGACCTCTGGCAGGCCTCTCTCCTGTCCACCTATACCAATTTTTTCCGTCAGCCTCTGTATGGTGTTGCGCAGGTCTTCCAGTGTGGCCACGCCATCGGGAGTCTTTGCATCAGGCAAAGACTCCCTCTTTGATAATACTTCCTTAATGACGCTCAACGATTCGGCTATTTGCCGCATAGAATCAGCTTCGCCCTCTGCGGCGCCAGCGCTAAAGGTCGAAAGGATCTCGTCTTTCGCTTCATCAGACATCACAAATACGTTGTCACGTCCGATGATTACCCCTTCAGGGTTTTTCCCCTCTTTGAACAGTCTTCTTAGATCAGCATTAACAGAGGATTTGGTGCTGCTGAGATTCTTTCGTTTCGCCTTGATAATGCCGGGGTCGTCACCCGTATCCCAAATGGCTCTGACGATCTCTTCAGCGTCAATGCATCGCAGCGACTCAACAGGACTTTTATCTTTATAGAAACCCAGTATGACATGAACAAGTCTACTCTTTAACGCCTGGGGATTTCGGTAGTTGAGGTTTGATATTGCCTCATCTATCCCTTTTACGGATATGACTGCCGCCACAAAAAACCTCCTGTGTCTGGACCGAAATGGCGTTACTAAGGACCGCCTGTGGCCCGGGAAAAAGCAAGAAAACCTTTGAATACAAAGAGCACAAAATATGCCAAGAGGCTCTTTCTATAAACGCTAAGTTGTTTGGTAGACGTTCACAGGTTACATTCATGCCGTACGGAATTGTTTTGAAAGATGAACGTCGAACATCGAACGTCCAACGTCGAATGAAAAACGAATATCCAATACCGATTCAGCCGTCGTAGCTAAAGCTACTATGGCGA